>NZ_JAQRFJ010000073.1:0-13867 GCF_028599065.1 Xenorhabdus sp. PR6a
AACAATATCAACGGATGATGGAACACAGTTCCCTAATAATGCAACCCTTATCAGCGATCAGAATTTAAAATTAAATATTACATTATCAGGCGGGACAAAAGATTTTACATCTACAGATGTTATAACCATTACTTCGAAGAGTAATTGGATTGAATTCACTACAAGCCCAGTAATTACTATAGATCTTGATTTTAAATCTGCTACAGCTACTGTTTTTGTTAACATTAGTGCAGATACGGCGTTTATAGGTAAAACTGAAAGTTTCACTGTAAAAACAACAAATACGGGTTATAAGGATCAAGATTTTAACTATAAAATTTCAGACATAGATATAAATTCTTTAATATTAACTTCAGATAAAATTTATATCGAAACACCAAAAGGTGCAAATGTACCCGATTTAAATAATCCTAATAGAGTATTAATATCAACAACCGTAAAAGATACCTCAGATAAAGCAATCACTAATTTAAGTATTAATATATCGGTAAATGATCAAACTAGTTTATCAAAAGTCAAATTGATGGATATCAAAGGTAATGACTTACCCGTTAGTGTTGATGGGTTTTCAGGATATCAGTATATTAATTTAACCACAGATTCGAAAGGTAACCTGCAATTTTACGTATTTCCTCAAGAATCGAAGTCGCTCTTATTAAAGTTACATAGCTCGATAGATGGATTTTTAACTAAGCATGCCTCCAAAGATCCCCTGTTTATTTTAGATGCATTAAGCGCCCAATTTAATTCACATCCGGGCGCTCCTGATATATTACAACTCAATGGTGATGTTTTAATACCCGTAGAAAATGAAACAAGTTTTAATGTAAAAATTCCGAAATATCCCCAGGTCAAAGATTCAGATTATATTCTATTTACTGTTAATGGTAAAGTATTAGACACCTATACTCAAGTTTCAAATGTAGCGAATTTAGGTACTTATGCTTATCAGTTACCCTATTCAACATTGCCAATGTCCGATAAAGAAAATACCTTTGGTTATATTCTCGCAAGAGAAAGCATGAATATACTGTACTCTTATGAAATTAATTTTAAATATGAGTGGGGTTCAAGCGGACCGACTTTAAATGAAAGGACTTTGTTATATCCTGTGATATATTCTAGTCATGGACTTAATCCAGATGATATTATACCCATGAATGATATAATTAATTACACTACAATTAGTCAATATATGTTTAATGGGGGGGCTGCCCTTTACGTGGAAGTTGAGGCTGATTCTAATAATAAAATTAAAGTCAATCCCGGAGATACCGTTACTATTCAATTGACGGTTAATTCATCTAACAGGGGTAAATTAAACGTTAAGTTTCCACTTCAGTTACCTGCGGCACCAGCAGGTCAAACAGTGTCAAAAGGACATATCAAGGTTTCTAGCGATGCACTTAATGGTACTGGTGGGGCTGGTGATTATGGTGGATCAACTATCATTTATATCGATTATTTCAAAGGGACTGAAAATACTGGGCAATATAGTAAAAAGTGGCAAGCGTATATAGATACGGTATAGATAATACTCTTCCTGGGGAAGACTAACTTCTTAAGGTATCTGATTATCAATAAATGAGAGCTATTCATTAAATCACGATTCAAAATAATAGGAATAAATCTTATCCCGCGCGTTGCGCGGGATAAGATTACAAATTCTCACTATTTAGTGATTTAATAAAAGTGTCCAACTTTATGGGGGCATTTCAAAATAGCGCAGCCTTGAATTTAGGGTGTAGATTGGGCTTATTGCCAGTTGAAGCAAAAATGCAGTGTTTTATCTACATTTTGCTTCAGTATCTCGCCTAATTGTTTTGCACCGTCAGCGGTATAGGTGAAATCAGTTGTAGTACTTGAGCCAGGGCTAAGATTGCTAGAACCAAGATGATAAGTTGAACCATTCACAGTCACTTCAAGACTTTTATTCGGTAAGTTTAGTTGGCTTTGGGTGGTAACTTGCAATTCCACACCCCAATAATTATTAATGGGTTGTTCCTCTAAATAGAACAAAATGATGCCTCCAACACCCATAGTACTTTGAATATTAGTCAGAGTGCCAAAAGGAGATTCACTTAAACTTGCATCCCAACTTTCGTTCAAATATCCCCAAGCTTGAGATTGACCATAATCATATGTGGTAGTCCCTACCTTAAGATCAAAAGACAGCATGCAATCCATTAATTTCCAGTCACAAGCAATCAAGTCTTCTTGCGTTGGTTGCCAAGATGTTGCTCCATCTTTATCAGTCATCTCAATCTGAGGTAACACATTACTTCCATCGCTGCCCGTTGATCCCGGAATAAGCTTTATGTATTCAATTTGAGAATCCCAGCCATTGCGACGAACTTGATGCCCTAGGTACACTTGAATTAGTGCCCATGGGAGAGATCCGGTTGGGGCGGCTAAATCATGATTGACCTTGGTGATAACTTCAATCTTGTAATGCTCCGGATTAAACGGACATGCAGTATTATCCAGTTTATTAATTTCAGACATAAATCCCTCACTTGTTATTCGTTAAAAGATCATTTCATCTTACTAATAAACAGCTATTTAATATTACTTAGGTCGGATTTTTATCTCAATCTAATAACACAAAGCAGAGTTAATACGCATTTAAATAAGGTTTAATGACATAAAAATTTACTATTCAACGAGTGAATGATTAGCCGGATTGTAAATTCAAAACTTACTGAGGGAAAAACACCCATGCCCAATAAATGGCAAATCATAACCACCAGCATAGTGGTCTGATATATCAGGAGGGATATTTACTTTATTACGTAACCAAAATCGAATCAGCAGGTCAATAGTGCACAAATAACAACTTGACAATTAGAAGGCTATCTTAGCCAGAAACTGGCGGACGATTTAGCCCAACGGGCGTCATTTGCATCACGAAAAAACGCAGTAACACGAAAGCAGAATGGGATAGGATAATGTTATTAAAGCGTTTTATCATTGAAACCATTAATGGTCAATCAAAAGAAATTTCTCAAATAGATCATTCTCGCCACAGATGTATAACAGGATTTCTGTTGACTGTTTTAGGCGGTGTGATTACCTACTACTTAAAATGGAAAAAACCATCACTGGAAATTTTCTAGTCAAAAGAAGATGTTCCAGTGGTGGTTTAAACGGAATTCGAATTGAACAATAAAAGTCGCACGTTTCGTCGATTACTGTTACTGTTTTATTGTCTAGAATGATGAGGTTGCCGTCTGTGTCAAATTCAGATATGACGCAGTTAATTTGTTAGTCACTCAGGATATGAGGTTAGCATGTTTGAATTGCTTAAAAGTTTGGGATTTGCGCTGATTATGGTTCCCGTGGTAATGGCCGCTATTTTGGCGTTGATTTACGGGTTGGGGGGAGTGTTCAATATGATCTCCAAAACAGAAAATACCCGCCAACAGCCTTGAACCTTGTGATTTCCATTACCCGGTTATCCGGGTAATCAATTCCACTTTCTCTTCATCTATAACTCCTGCCAGATGTAACTCTTGCAATAAAAACTAAAACTGGCTCACAACTTGCCGATTAATCTCAGGATGGCATTTTCATTTGACGTTGTATCTTGTTATATACAACGCACCATATTGATTATCTTAGGCAAGTATAAAATGAAAAAGAACGTTTATCAGTTGCTGACCGGGGCTGTGGTGTCTTTTGCGTTGGCTGGAAATGTCTGGGCAGCAGATAAAGTGACGGTTTTTGCGGCCGCTTCATTAACTAATGCACTGGATGATATTGCAGCACAGTATAAACAAGAGAAGCAGGGCGATATTGTGACTTCCTACGCTTCATCCTCGACACTGGCACGTCAGATAGAACAGGGCGCCCCTGCGGATATTTTTATTTCTGCCGATCAGCAGTGGATGAATTACGCGGCTGATAAACAATTAATGGCTGAGAATACCCGCCATACCTTGTTGGGTAACCAGCTTGTCCTCATTGCACCTAAAGAGAGTAGATTGGATAAAGTGGTTCTCAACCGAGAAACACAATGGAAATTCTTGCTGGCCGGAGGGCGGTTAGCGGTGGGTGATCCTGATCATGTGCCGGTGGGTCTTTACGCCAAAGAATCACTGCAATATTTGGCTGCGTGGGAAATGGTTAATCCACTGATGGCGCGGACTCACAATGTGCGCAGTGGTATGGCACTGGTAGAGCGGGCAGAGGCTCCGTTAGGCATTGTGTATGGCTCTGATGCCATTGCCAGCCATAAGGTGAAAGTAGTGGGTGTTTTCCCATCGGAAAGCCATAAACCGGTGGAATATCCGGTTGCAATCGTTAAAGGTCATGAAAAACAGGCTGTTCGCGACTTTTATGACTATCTTAAGACCCCTGAAGCCGCGGCTATTTTTAAACGCTATGGTTTTACTCCACGGTAGGAACTGATCTTTTGGAGATGTTAAGTGAATATGAATGGCAGGCAATTTTGCTGAGCTTAAAAATTTCAGGCATGGCGGTGTTATTCAGTTTGCCATTCGGGATACTGATGGCATGGATGCTGGCTCGTTGCCAATTTTTTGGAAAATCGCTGCTTGACAGCATCATCCATCTGCCACTGGTATTACCGCCGGTGGTCGTGGGATATCTGTTACTGATTAGCATGGGGCGCCGCGGGGTCATTGGTGAATTCCTTTATGACTGGTTGGGTCTCAGTTTTACCTTTAACTGGACAGGAGCGGCATTAGCTTCGGCTGTGGTGGCTTTTCCGCTGATGGTCAGAGCTATCCGGTTATCATTGGAGGGCATCGATCAGCGTTTGGAACAGGCCGCTCGTACTTTAGGAGCAGGTTCGTTTAAAGTTTTTTTCACGATGACCTTGCCGTTATCATTACCCGGCATTATTGTGGGGGCGGTATTGGCGTTTGCCCGCTCGTTGGGAGAATTTGGCGCCACCATTACCTTTGTGTCGAATATTCCGGGGGAAACCCGAACCATTCCTCTTGCCATGTATACATTGATAGAAACACCAGGCGCTGAAACCGCCGCCACCCGCCTGTGCGTCATCGCGATTGCATTGGCACTGATTTCATTGATGCTTTCCGAATGGCTGACACGTTGGGGCCGAAAACGTTTGGGGGCAGCATGTTAGAACTGGATGTTGAACAGCGCCTGGGTGAGCTGCACATGCAACTTGATACCACGTTGCCAACCGAAAGCATCACAGCCATATTTGGGCTTTCGGGGGCAGGAAAAACCTCACTGATCAATGTCATTGCGGGACTGAGTCGTCCACAAAAAGGCCGCATTGTTTTAAATGGTTCCACGTTAGTGGATACAGAACGCAACTTCTTTCTGCCACCAGAAAAGCGCCGTATTGGTTATGTTTTTCAGGATGCACGCCTTTTCCCACATTATCGCGTGAAGGGAAATTTACAATACGGTATGGCACCAGAGATGAAACCACAGTTTGACAGCATCATTCATCTATTAGGAATTGAACATTTACTGTCACGTTTTCCCTGCACATTATCGGGGGGAGAAAAACAACGGGTAGCGATCGGTCGGGCATTGCTGACTGCCCCTGAGCTTTTGCTTATGGATGAACCATTGGCATCATTAGATTTACCCCGTAAGCGTGAGTTATTACCTTATCTCGAAAAATTATCCGAAGACGTCAAAATCCCTATCCTGTATGTGAGTCACAGTTTGGATGAAATTTTACGTCTGGCAGATAATGTTATTGTCATGGACAAGGGAAAAATCAGGGCGACAGGAACCTTGGAAGAAGTTTGGTCGAGCAGTGTACTGCGCCCGTGGCTGCAAAAAGAGAGTCTGGGCAGTATCCTGAAAGTCTCTGTTATGCAACATCATCAGCGTTATCACATGACCGCCGTCGCAGTGGCGGATAAACTCCTTTGGTTGCCGCAAATGAATGCCGCGCCAGGAACAGATCTGCATATCCGCATTGATGCTTCGGACGTTTCCTTAGTATTGGCGCAGCCAAAAGCCAGCAGCATCCGTAATACTCTGCAAGTCAAAGTCATGGAATTTTTTGAAGATAATGGTCAGGTTGATGTCAAATTGGCGCTGGGTGAACATAGTTTATGGGCGAGAATTACCCCTTGGGCGCGGGAAGAGCTTAATCTGCGGGCAGGGCAATGGTTATATGCACAGATAAAGAGCTTTTCGTTAAATCGTCTCTTATGAACAGGTAGAAAGCCTCGCCGTTTACGGCAGGGAGCAGTCACCAGACAAATCTTTTCAAGCATCTTTATAGATCAATGAAATGGCAATGAAGCATTAAGGAGAAAATATGAAACAGGTGGTTTATACAGCCAGCCCAAATAGCCGACAAATCCACGTATGGTCGCTTAATGAGGCAGGAGAACTTTCGCTTCTCCAGACCGTCAATGTGCCGGGTGAAGTTCAGCCCATGGTTGTTAATCCTGATGGCAAACACTTATATGTGGGAATTCGTCCACAATTTAGCCTTGTCACTTATGCCATTGGGCAAGATGGACGCCTTGAACAGCAGGTCATTGCGCCCTTGGCGGGTAGCCCGACTCATATATCCACTGACAGGGCGGGGCGTTTTTTATTTTCTGCTTCTTATAGTTTCAATAACTTAAGTGTCCATCCTATTGATGAACATGGGATCGTCAAAGCACCAAGTCAAGTTGTCGAAGGCCTGCAAGCGCCACATTCTGCCAATATTGATCGAGAAAATCGTCAATTGCTGGTGCCATGCCTGAAAGAGGATCATATTCGTATTTTCAATTTGGATGAACAGGGTTGTCTGACAGAAAACCGGGCTGATGAAGTAACCACCACAGCAGGTGCAGGCCCGCGTCATATGGCATTCCATCCGAAAAAACCGGCTATTTACTGCATTAATGAATTGGATTCAACCGTTGATGTTCTGCGCAAATGGGAAAAATATCGTATTGTGCAATCCACTGATTCGCTGCCAACCGATTTTTCCAGTGTTCGTTGGTCTGCGGATATCCACATGACACCGGATGGCTGCCACCTTTATGCCAGTGAGCGTTCTGAAAGTCTAATCAGCCATTTCCACGTGTCAGAAGATGGTTATCATTTGACACTAGCCGGGTATTATCCGACAGAAACCCAACCACGCGGTTTTGCCATCGATCATCGCGGTCATTTTCTGATTGCAGCAGGGCAGAAATCGGATCATATTTCAGTATCCCGCATTGACAAATATTCGGGAGAATTAACTCAACTGGCACGTTTACCGGTTGGTAAAGGCCCGATGTGGGTGACAATATTGGCACTGTAAATCTGAGCCGCGCTATTTGGCGCGGCAAATTAGGCCATATATTAAATAGTTAGCTGCTGTGATATGCTTCCGGCTTTTTAAGAGAGAAGTATGGCCAAAGTTGACGTCTATTGCCGTATCGGCGGACATGCTTGTCTCCGGTAAAATGATTTTCAATCCGTGCTCATAACAGCATCAATTCAAAGGATATAACAGTCAGACTTATCTATTCCAGCATGGATAAAATTACACCCATAAAATTGTGATTAACCTCTCTTCTTAAATAAAATCAGATAATTACCTAATATAAATTTAAGGTAGTACCCGAATAAAAAAACAAATTATAGATCCCTTACTCCCCGGTGCCTTGAGGAGTAAGAAAGTGATCTGCAAATTTGAATGGTTATTTAATTTTAAGATAACAAACCAATACCACTTATTGATTTTGGATCAAGCTGAACGTTCCAATACCAGAAAAAACAACTGGGTATGTGATTAATAGATGATTCTGATAGACAGAAAACAGATCGCCTAAATAAACATTTCCACTGTAAAGACGTAAGACGATATTTCTTGGGTTAATATAAAGCTGGAAATTTAATGGCGTATTGATAATAGAGCGAGCATGTTTTACGACACCGCCCAGATGGATATTATTAAAATTCAATATGGGTGTATTATACCCGCCTTGAATATAGCCATTGAAATTGGTCTTTTTCCCTATATTAGGCTGGTGTCCAATGATGGCAGGATAAGATGATACCTGGATAAAGGGAAAGCTGCCATATTGATGATAGGTATTAATGTTAAAATGCCCACTGACAAACTCTGTTTGTTGTAAGGCCGGGTTGGTTAGTGTATCGGGTTTGATATTTTCTGCAAACAGATGGGCTAATTCAGGTTTTTCTTTTACCAGCATTGCGTAATGTGAAATCTCTTGTTCATATCGGGTCTTAGAGAGTTCAAATACATCTTGTATTTCTTCATTAGAAGGTGTGAGCAAATTGTCTTTATTCATGATTTTTTCCTCTTTGTTTAAATAAGTATGATTACGTCATGAATATATCAGATAATTTATTTTTAAGTGATATCATTCCCTCGGTTTGGCTAATTAATATTTGTCAGTGATTGTTATTTTGGGATGAATTAATAGACTGTGTTTTTTATCAGAAATAGAATATTAAATTCATTTATCCAGTCACCTAATTAAATAGGTGACTGGATATTATATTCTAATTCACTGCATCAGTAATGGCATTTGTCAGCCTAGACAGCTGTTCTGCTTGAATAATATAAGGAGGCATCAGGTAAATTAACCGGCCGAATGGCCTGATCCACACCCCTCGCTGGACAAAATAGCGTTGCAGTGAAGCGACATCAACGGGTTGTTTCATTTCAACAACCCCTATGGCGCCTAAAATCCGCACGTCTTTGACTGAATGGTGTGATTTGAGGGGAGATAGTTCCGCTTTAAGCTGCGTTTCAATGGATTGAACACGCTGTTGCCACGGGCTGTCAGAGAGCAATTTCAGACTGGCATTGGCGACAGCGCAAGCCAGAGGATTGCCCATAAAAGTGGGACCATGCATAAAACAGCCAGCTTCACCTTGGCTGATCGTTTCAGCGACATGACGGGAAGTCAGTGTTGCGGATAATGTCAGATACCCCCCCGTCAACGCTTTGCCTAAGCACACTATATCTGGCTCTGTCTGGGCATGTTCACAGGCGAATAGCTTGCCGGTTCGCCCAAATCCGGTCGCAATTTCGTCGGCAATCAACAAGATCTGATGCTCATCACAAAGTTGACGAACCTGGCGTAGATATTCAGGATGATAAATCCGCATCCCGCCAGCACCCTGGACAATCGGTTCTAAAACCACGGCGGCGATGTCACCGTGGCATTGCTGCAATAATCGTTGCAAGGAATTAATATCTTTCGGTTGCCACTCATCATCAAACTGGCATTGCGGAGCATCAGCAAACAGATGATTGGGGAGATAACCTTTGTACAGGTTATGCATAGAATTGTCCGGATCGCAGACAGACATGGCGCCAAAAGTGTCACCATGATAACCCTGACGCAAGGTCAGGAAACGATGGCGTTTCTCCCCCTTGGCTTGCCAATATTGCAAGGCCATTTTCAAGGCGACTTCTACGGCGACAGATCCTGAATCCGCCAAAAAAACAGACTCCAAAGAAGCCGGTGTCATTGCCACTAATTGCCTGCACAGTTCAACCGCAGGAGGGTGAGTTATGCCGCCGAACATAACATGAGACATCTTATCAATCTGAGATTTCGCCGCCTCATTGAGGATCGGATGATTATAACCGTGGATAGCGGCCCACCATGAAGACATGCCATCAACCAATTTGTGACCATCTGATAAAACCAGTTCCACACCGCTGGCTGATACAACAGGATAAGTGGGAAGCGGATTAGTCATTGAGGTATAGGGATGCCAAATATGGCGCTGATCAAATTCAAGATCTGAAGGGGTCATAATAACTTAGTTGTAAACCTTTCTTGCTTCATTTTGGTTGACATGATAACGGCATTATTTAAACTGGCAACATTTTTTACATCGGAGATGTTATTGTGAGCGAGTGTCAACAATGGACCATCAAACAGGCACAGGCACTGTTTGATAAACCTTTTTTTGAATTATTATTTCAGGCACAACAGGTACACCGTGAACATTTTGACCCACAACAAGTACAGGTCAGTACACTGCTTTCGATAAAAACAGGGGCTTGTCCAGAGGATTGCAAATATTGTCCACAAAGTTCCCGCTACAAAACGGGTCTGGAAAAAGAGCGGTTGATGGAAGTGGAAAAAGTCATTGAATCAGCGCACAAAGCGAAAGAGGCGGGTTCAACCCGTTTCTGCATGGGAGCGGCCTGGAAAAACCCGCATGAGCGAGATATGCCGTATTTGGAAAAAATGGTCAAAGAAGTCAAAGCATTGGGGATGGAAACCTGTATGACACTGGGGATGTTGAATCCATCTCAGGCACAGCGTTTGGCAGAGGCAGGTCTGGACTATTACAACCATAACTTAGACACTTCGCCAGAATTTTACGGCAATATCATCACGACCCGCAGTTATCAGGACAGACTGGACACGCTGGATAATGTCCGGGATGCAGGCATTAAAGTTTGCTCAGGCGGTATTGTTGGTTTAGGGGAGCAAATTCGTGATCGGGCAGCATTATTGGTGCAATTGGCGAATTTACCGAAGCCGCCGGAAAGTGTGCCGATTAATATGCTGGTAAAAGTGAAGGGAACGCCACTGGAAGACAATGATGATGTCGATCCTTTTGACTTTATTCGTGCCATTGCTGTCGCGCGGATCATGATGCCAAAATCTCATGTCCGGTTATCCGCAGGACGTGAACAGATGAATGAACAAACTCAGGCCATGTGCTTTATGGCAGGCGCCAACTCCATTTTCTACGGCTGTAAATTGCTGACAACCCCCAACCCAGGTGAAGATAAAGATCTGCAACTTTTTCGCCGTTTAGGCATCAATCCTCAACAGACAAAAACCGCTTTTGGTGACAATCAACAGCGGCAGCAGCTGGCTGAAGCCATTATTCATCATGCTGATCACGAACAATTCTATAATGCGGCAGTATGATGAGCTGGTCAGACTTTCTCTCCCGACGTTTGGACGAACGTCGAGGTACCTCGTTATGGCGTAACAGGCAAATTCATGATGGTACAGATGGGCGTTTATTATCCACTTCGGAGGGGCAATACCTTAATTTTTCCGGCAACGATTATCTTGGCTTGAGTCAACATCCCCAGATTATTGCGGCCTGGCAGCAAGGTGCCCAACAATATGGGGTGGGTAGTGGCGGTTCAGGGCATATGACGGGGTATACTGCCGCGCATCATACTCTGGAACAACAATTGGCTGGGTGGTTGGGATACTCACACGCACTGCTTTTTATTTCGGGTTATGCCGCTAATCAAGGCGTAATTGCCGCCTTGATGGCAAGCGAAGATCGCATTATTGCTGATCGCCTGAGCCATGCTTCGTTGATTGAAGCCGCAATGCACTCTCCCGCACAACTTCGGCGTTTTCTGCACAATGACATGGGATCTTTACAGCAACATTTGGCCAAGGTATGCGTCGCTAAAACGCTGGTGGTTACGGAAGGGGTTTTTAGCATGGATGGTGATTGTGCGCCGCTGGCAGCGATCGCGCAGCAAGCAAAATCGACAGCAAGTTGGTTGATGGTGGACGATGCGCATGGTATCGGTATTTATGGTGAGGAAGGTCGCGGCAGTTGCTGGGTACAAAATGTTAAACCAGAGATTTTGATCATCACCTTTGGCAAGGCATTTGGATTGAGTGGTGGTGCCGTTTTATGTGATGAGCAAACCGCAGAATACCTGCTTCAATATGCCAGACACCTGATTTACAGTACCTCAATGCCACCAGCTCAGGCTGTGGCACTTTCCGCCGCAGTGCGGCAAATCAGGGCGGGAGATGCGTTGCGTCAGCGATTACACAGCAATATTCGTTACTTTCGTCGCGAAGCACGGCACCTGCCTTTTTCATTGATGAAGTCAGAAACGGCTATCCAGCCATTAATCGTGGGTGACAATGAGCGTTGTATCGCACTATCTCAGATGCTTAAGCAAAAAAAAGTGTGGGTCAAAGCGATCCTTCCTCCTACGGTTCCCCCTGACAGTGCGCGATTACGCATTACGTTAACCGCAAGCCATACACAGCACGATATTGATGTATTACTGGAGGCGTTGCATGGATTTCGCTGTTAACTCCGTTGATAAACAAGCGATTGCCGGTGCTTTTGGCCGTGCGGCTTCCCAATATGACACGGTGGCTAAATTGCAACAGCAAACCGGTGAGTATCTGATGGCGTTGGCACAAGCGGAAGATACCGGCAGGCGGGTATTGGATGCGGGATGTGGAACCGGTTTTTTCAGTGCTCGTTGGCAACAGCAGGGTAAACAAGTCATTGCACTGGATCTGGCTGCCGGCATGCTGAACCATGCAAAGGGACAGCAAGTTGCTGATTATTATCTGCAAGGTGATATCGAGCATTTGGGACTGACGGATAACAGCGTAGACCTCTGTTTCAGCAATCTGGCGGTACAATGGTGCAATGATTTGCCCTGTGCATTGCGCGAGTTTTACCGGATTACCCGTCCCGGCGGCCTGATTGTGTTTTCCACGTTGGCACAGGGTTCATTGCATGAATTGGCCGCGGCGTGGGAGCGTGTGGATGGTTATCGGCATATTAACCCATTTCTGCCATTGCGGGCAATTACCCGAGCCTGCCAACCCTATCGGCATAAGATCATTAACCAGCAATATGACCAGCGCTATCCACAGCTGTTGCCTTTGCTGCATTCTCTAAAAGGGATCGGTGCGACACACCTTCATCACGGCCGCCAGCAGGGATTAATGACGAGAAAACGTCTAAAAGCTCTTGCCGAAGCCTATCCACGTAACAACGGGGATTACCCATTGAGCTATCAAATTGCTTTTGGAGTCATTGATTGTGACAAATAAATATTTTCTGACAGGAACCGACACGGAAGTCGGTAAAACAGTGGTGAGTTGTGCTTTGCTGCAAGCGGCTAAGCAAAAAGGGTATTTGACTGCGGGTTATAAGCCCGTGGCATCTGGCAGTAGAGTGACGACAGAAGGAATACGTAATGGCGATGCTTTGGCCTTACAGCGTAACAGTACCGTGCCATTAACTTATCAGGAGGTGAATCCTCTGGCATTTGTGGAACCGACATCACCTCACATCATCAGTGCAAAACTGAATCAACCCATCGATTTTTCTGTTTTATCAAAAGGATTAGACAGATTGGCAAAAAAATCTGACTGGGTATTGGTTGAGGGCGCAGGGGGGTGGTATACGCCCCTTTCGGAAAATACCACGTTTGCTGATTGGGTCATTCAGGCAAATTTACCGGTCATTTTGACCGTCGGTGTAAAATTAGGTTGTATTAACCATGCCGTATTAACCGCCAAAGCGATTCTCGATTCTGGATTGAAACTGGCAGGCTGGGTTGCGAATGAAATTGAGCCTGCCGGCAAACATCAGGCTGAATATTTGGCAACACTGGCGCGGATGATCCCCGCGCCTTTATTGGGCGTGATCCCCCATCTGGGTGAATCAAGGGATAAAAATAATCTGGGAAAATATATCACGCTTGATTTATTGGTTAACTAATTGTTTACTTTGGGTTAGTTAAAATTGGTACCTGTCATCGTTCGCTAATCGATGTTCTTAAGTAAAAGATGTTTTATTTCAACAACGATTGAGCCATTTTTGATCAACAAATAATGTGAATCAGTTGCAAAACAGCATAAAAATATTTTTCGATTGAAAAAATTGGTCAGTGGGGATAACTCCGCAACCGCCCATGCTTAATAGGTTTTGCTGAGTTATCCACTATTCCTGTGGATAACCTTGTGTATTAGTTTTAGAAAAGTATCCTCGTGCAAGGCAATACGCGGCTTGCACCAGATTTGCTGTTATTCTCTACTTGGATTTTTTTGTAATCAAAATCAACATTTTAAATAAAATCAATCCCTTTCTTCATCCCTTTGCTATTCAGCGCTTTATCATTTCACGC
>NZ_JAQRFJ010000074.1:0-13742 GCF_028599065.1 Xenorhabdus sp. PR6a
TTAGAACAGGGGAAAAATATTTACGAAATTGCGTTTGATGTGGGGTATAGCTCATCCTCGGCTTTTATTGCCATGTTTCAGCAGCTTGCCGGGACAACACCGGAACGTTTCAGAAGAGGCTGATCTGACAGTAAAAAATCCTATATCCATCATCTTGTTACTGGGCGGCTAGCTTGAAAAGAGCAAGGCATATAGGTTTTATGCAGATAAAGTGGCAGAATAGCGTGTCACGCCCATTTAAGCCATTGGATGAGAAAAGTGAAAATTTTGGTTGATGAAAATATGCCTTATGCTGAACAACTCTTTCAGCAATTGGGTGAAGTACAGGCCATTCCGGGGCGTCCAGTACCGGAGGGTGTGCTGGAACATGCTGATGCCTTTATGGTTCGATCGGTCACTAAAGTTAATGAATCCCTGTTGCAAGGCAGCTCAGTGAAATTTGTGGGCACGGCCACGGCGGGAATGGATCATGTGGATCAGCAATGGTTATCTCAGGCCGGAATTGGGTTTTCCGCCGCCCCCGGATGTAACGCCATTGCCGTCGTTGAGTATGTCTTTTCAGCACTGATGCTATTGGCGGAACAAGATCAGTTCCAACTTACAGATAAAACCGTGGGTATTGTCGGGGTTGGCAATGTCGGTGGGCCTTTGGCTGATCGGCTGGCGGCTTTGGGCGTGAAGACCTTACTGTGCGATCCTCCCCGCGCAGATCGGGGTGATGAAGGCGAGTTTTGGCCTTTAGAAAAACTGGTGAAAGAAGCCGATATTCTGACTTTCCATACCCCCTTGAATCAATCTGGCTCCTATCAGACCTATCATTTGGCGGATGCAGAATTACTTTCTGCATTACCGGACAACCGAATTTTAATTAATGCCAGCCGTGGCGAGGTGGTTGATAATCAAGCACTACTTGCCGTACTGCAACAGGGGAAAAAACTCCGTACCGTCCTTGATGTTTGGGAACCAGAGCCTAATCTTTCCCTGCCCCTGCTGGAGTTAGTCGATATTGCGACTCCCCATATTGCTGGCTATACCTTGGAAGGCAAGGCACGGGGAACAACCCAGGTTTTTGAGGCGTATTGTGAATTCCTGGGGCAGCCCCGCAAGACGGAACTGGCTGATTGGTTGCCGGCTTCTGATTTCAGCCAGATCACCGTGCAGGGAGAAGTCACACAAAGCGTCCTCAAGCGTTTGATGCACTTAGTGTATGATGTGCGCCGTGATGATGCTCCCTTACGTCAGGTTGCGGATCAGGCGGGTGCGTTTGATCGGTTACGCAAAAACTATCCAGAACGTCGGGAGTGGTCTTCCCTGACCGTGCATTGTGACGCAGAAGAGAGCGCTCAATTGCTATCCAGCATTGGATTTAATGCAACGGTGATTTAATACCGGCAGGGGTTTCCTGCCAGCCGGCAAAAATAAGAAATGAAATAAGAGAAGTGGAGAAAACCAACATGTCAGAAGGTTGGAATATTGCGCTATTGGGTGCAACGGGCGCAGTTGGTGAAGCGATATTGGCGTTATTACAGGAACGTCAGTTCCCGGTTGGTGAACTGCATCTTCTTGCCAGCGAACAAAGTGCTGGAAAGATCCAGCGTTTTAACGGCAAAAATATCACCGTTCGTGATGCGGCAGAATTTGACTGGTCACAGGTGCAACTCGCTTTTTTTGCCGCGACGATGGAAGTCACTGCGCAACATATTGAAAAAGCAACGGAGTCGGGTTGTCTGGTGATTGACAGCAGCGGCTTGTTTGCCGCAGAGCCTGATGTGCCTCTGGTGGTTCCCGGCGTTAATGCATACGCACTGGCTGAATACCGTCACCGTAACATCATTGCGGTGGCCGACAGCGCAACCAGTCAGGTGCTGACCGCCATCAAGCCCTTGATCGATGCGGCCGGCATTGCCCGTTTACAGTTGACCAATCTATTGCCCGTTTCCGTGCATGGCAAAGCTGCCATTGATGAACTGGCAGGGCAGAGTGCCCGTTTATTAAATGGCATTCCACCCGATGAAAGCCGTTTCAGCAAACAATTGGCGTTCAATATGCTGCCTCTGTTACCTGATGCAGAAGGTACAGTGCGTGAAGAGCGTCGTATTGTCGATCAAATTCGCAGAATATTGCAGGATGAAGGGCTGCCGGTTTCCGTCAGTTGTGTCCAATCGTCGGTTTTCTATGGCATTGCGCAGATGGTCAGTGTCGAAACATTGCGTCCGGTGGGGATAGAAGAGGCGCGTGATGAATTTGAACGTGTCGAAGACATTCAGGTCTCAGACGAGGGAGATTACCCGACTCCGGTCACGGATGCGTCGGGCAGTGATCGTTTAAGCATCGGTTGCCTGCGCCATGATTATGGTATGCCAGAGATGCTGCAATTCTGGTCAGTTGCCGATAATATCCGTTTTGGCGGTGCCTTGATGGCGGTTGAAATCGCCGAAAACCTGATGCAGGAGCAATTTTACTGATGTCTGATACCGAGCTGGGTCAGTCTGTGCCAGCGGCAAAGCAAGTGAAAATTGCACTGGGGATTGAATATGACGGCAGCCGATATTATGGTTGGCAGCGTCAGCAAGAAGTGAAAAGCGTACAGGAGTGCCTGGAAAAAGCCCTGTCGAAAGTCGCGAATGAGCCGATTGCCGTTTTTTGTGCAGGCAGGACGGATGCCGGGGTACACGCAACCGGGCAGGTCGTGCATTTTACCACCTCGGTACAACGTAAAGATGCCGCATGGACGATGGGAGTCAATAGCCATTTGCCAGCGGATATCGCAGTACGTTGGGTCAAAACGGTGGAGGATGAATTCCATGCCCGTTTCAGTGCAACCGCTCGCCGTTATCGCTATGTGATTTTCAACCATCGCTATCGTCCTGCGGTATTGGCGCACGGTGTCACGCATTTTCATTATCCATTGGATGAGAAAAAAATGCATGAAGCGGCACAGAGCTTGTTGGGAGAGAATGACTTTACCTCCTTCCGCGCCGTGCAGTGCCAGTCCAATTCACCGTGGCGCAATATGATGCATATTAACGTCAGCCGGCACGGGCATTATGTTGTGGTTGATATTAAGGCGAATGCCTTCGTTCATCATATGGTGCGCAATATCGTTGGCAGCTTGCTGGAGATTGGTTGCGGTAACCAGGATATTGGCTGGATGGCGGAATTATTAGCCCTGAAAGACAGGACAAAAGCGGCAGCAACCGCCAAAGCTGAGGGCTTATATTTAGTTGCGGTGGATTATCCTGATCGTTTTGGTTTACCTGAACCGATGATGGGCCCCCTGTTTCTGGGAAATAAATTAATCTGACATTTTCGAATCATGACAGGGATGTTGGGTCGTAACGAGGAATATTATGGAGTTTTTAACTCATTTTGTTGATTTTGCGAAATTCATTGTCGATTTTATTTTACACATTGATGCGCATTTAGCGGAGTTGGTGGCTCACTATGGTGATTGGGTTTACGGCATCCTGTTTCTGATTATATTTTGTGAAACAGGCTTGGTGGTGACGCCATTTTTGCCGGGGGACTCCTTGCTCTTCGTGGCGGGTGCACTCTCTGCACTTGATTCCAATGATCTTAATGTCCACATAATGGCAGCTTTGATGATTACAGCCGCCATTATTGGTGATGCGATAAACTATACCATTGGTAGAATTTTGGGTGAGAAACTGTTTACCAATCCAAATTCAAAGATTTTCCGCCGGAGTTATTTAGATAAGACTCATGGGTTTTATGAAAAACACGGTGGAAAAGCCATCATTTTGGCTCGGTTTGTGCCAATTATTAGAACGTTTGCACCGTTCGTTGCCGGAATGGGGAAAATGTCTTACCGCCATTTTGCGGCTTATAACGTCATCGGTGCATTTATCTGGGTGCTATTATTCACCTATGCGGGTTATTTATTTGGTGATATGCCGGTGATACAGCAGAATCTGAAATTATTGATTGTTGCGATTATTTTTATTTCTATTCTGCCGGGCATCATCGAAATTTGGCGTCATCGTCGCGCTGCCTCGAAAAAAGCAGCAAGCAGTGCAGTAGATAGATAAATCGATAACCGTAAACAGGTTTGAGCAGTTTTTTATCCACACTGTAATGGCATTGTGGTTTAATGGCACGTAAAACAAAAGCTGGCATCAGCCAGATTCAGACGGAAAGGTTCATTAATGAGCTGGATTGAAAAGATTCTAAATAAAAGCAAAATAATGCAAACTCGTAAGGCAAACATACCTGAAGGAGTTTGGACAAAATGCGACAGTTGCAGTCAAGTACTTTATCGTGCTGAATTAGAGCGTAACCTTGAGGTGTGTCCAAGATGTGACCACCACATGCGTATTTCAGCCCGCCAACGATTGGATTCATTCTTGGATGAAGGCACTGGCACGGAATTAGGCAGTGAGCTGGAACCTAAGGATATCCTGAAATTCCGTGATATCAAAAAATACAAAGATCGCTTGGCTGCCGCCCAGAAGCAGACGCAAGAAAAAGATGCGCTGATCGTCATGAAAGGTAAGCTGCATGATATGCCCGTGGTGGCCGGTTCCTTTGAATTCAATTTCATGGGTGGCTCAATGGGGTCGGTGGTTGGCGCCCGTTTTGTCCGTGCGGTTGAACAGGCTCTGGAAGATAACTGCCCGTTTGTCTGTTTTACGTCCAGTGGTGGGGCACGTATGCAGGAATCCCTGATGTCACTGATGCAGATGGCAAAAACCAGTGCTGCGCTGGCAAAAATGCAAGATCGGGGTTTGCCTTATATCTGTGTTTTGACCAACCCAACGATGGGCGGGGTGACCGCAAGTATGGGGATGCTGGGCGATATTAATATCGCGGAACCGAAGGCATTGATTGGCTTTGCCGGCCCGCGTGTCATCGAGCAGACCGTGCGTGAAAAATTGCCGGAAGGTTTCCAGCGCAGTGAATTCCTGCTGGGGAAAGGGGCAATTGACATGATCGTGCGCCGTCCAGACATGCGCGATAAAGTTGCCAGCCTGCTCGCCATGTTGACGCATCAACCGCAGCCGGGCGCAAAAACGGAGCCAGTGGAAGCAGTCGTTGTTGACTCTGCTGATGTTGAAGCTGATATAAACATCAATCCTAATAAAGAAGATGTCTGATATTTTGCAAATTCCTCAAGCCACGTCGCCACTGATGACGTGGCTTTCCTATCTGGGAAACCTGCATACCAAAGCCATTGATATGGGGCTTGAGCGTGTCGGAAAACTGGGTCGTCAATTAGACCTATTGAACCCAGCACCCAAAGTGATCACCGTGTCAGGCACCAATGGCAAGGGAACGACTTGCCATACTCTTGAATCTATTTTCCTGGCCGCAGGGCTGAAAGTGGGGGTGTACAGTTCCCCGCACCTGGTGCGTTATACCGAGCGGGTGCGTATTCAGGGCAAGGAAGCCACGGAACAAGATTTCTGCCGTGTATTTGCCGCGATTGAAGCCCAACGTGGTGATATCTCATTGACCTATTTTGAATATGGGACATTAGCCGCATTACAGCTTTTCAAAGAAGCGGATCTTGATGTCGTGATTTTGGAAGTAGGGCTGGGTGGCCGCTTGGATGCCACCAATATCGTTGATGCTGATATTGGCGTTATCACCAGCATCGCGCTGGATCATACCGATTGGTTGGGTTCAGATCGCGAACACATAGGCCGTGAAAAAGCCGGTATTTTCCGCCGCGGGCATTTTGCGGTAGTGGGTGAACCGGATATGCCCCATTCCATTGCTGACACTGCGGATGAATTGGGCGCGAAGCTCTTTCGTCGTGGTGTGGATTGGCACTTCTCACAACATGAAAATCGCTGGAATTGGTCAGGTAGTAATCAGCAATTCAATGCCTTGCCTTTACCCAACCTGCCGTTGGCAAATGCTGCGACGGCGATGGGGGTGATCCACTGCTTATTGCAACAGGATGATAAAGTCAGCCGCGCCATTGATGAACAGGCCATCCATACGGGATTGAGAAACGCCCAATTGCCGGGACGTTTCCAAATTATCAGGCAACATCCGCTGGTCATTTTGGATGTGGCTCATAATCCACATGCTGCGGGTTATCTGGTGCAAAAATTGGCCGAACTGCCTCGTTCAGCGGGCAGTAAAATTCGTGGTGTCGTTGGCATGTTGGCAGACAAAGACATTGCCGGTACGCTCGCCTGTCTTTCCCAACAAATTGATGAATGGTACTGCGCATCACTGCATGAACTGCGGGGAGCCGAAGCTGAAATATTGTCTGGGCATCTGGCTCACGCCAGAACCTTCCCGCAAGTCGAATCAGCCTGGCAGCAGGCAATGGAAGAAGCATCGGTGCAGGATATCATTGTGGTCTGTGGTTCTTTCCACACGGTTGCCCATGTGATGGAGGCATTGGTTGTGGAGGAATCGGAGGAGGGCAAGGAAAGTGGCCAGTAAATTTCAAAATCGCTTGGTTGGAACCCTCGTGCTTGTCGCATTGGGCGTGATTGTGTTGCCGATGATTTTTGATGGCGATAAGAAATATAACGAAGAGCAATTTGCTGCGATTCCTTTGGTGCCAAAACCGGGTGATGAAGAAGATATTGACTCGATCCTGCCATTGGCACAAAACATGCCGTCCACACCGCCTGAAGGGGCTGTACAAGCCATGCAATCACAGGAGCAAGAGCCAGATTTAGAAACACTGTCCAGGTTACCGTCTTCAGAGCTAGTAATAGCCCCCCCTGTTACTGGTACACAAGATCCTAAAACAACGGTGAAACCTGAATCCCCGCCTCAGCCGAAACTAGAAACTAAACCGCAGGTGAAACCGGAATCGCGTATTGAAAGCCAGCCAGAGACTAAACCGAAGCCAGCAGAACAAGCGCCTCAGGCAACAGCCTATGTGGTGCAACTTGGCGCATTAAAAAATGCGGATAAAGTTGGCGAGATAGTGGCGAAGCTGCGCCTTTCCGGGCATCAGGTATACACTGTGCCTGCTTCTCCGGTACAGGGGCAATTGACCCGGATCTATGTCGGGCCGAATGCGTCAAGGCAGGCACTGGAATCCATTTTGGCCGAATTGAGGGAAATTACGGGATTACAAGGGCAGATCAAAAACTATAGGCCATAATCGGAGGGTCTTTAAATTATTTTCGGTAGAGTGATGAATCCACTACGCAAACGTTTTCGTTTTCTGTTAGAATGCGCCCGACCTGAATGTCGGGGGTCTGTTTTTGGATTAAGATATGGTCTGGATTGATTATACGATTATTGCCATTATTGGCTTCTCGGCACTGGTTAGCCTGATTCGTGGTTTTGTTCGCGAAGCGCTCTCCCTGATAACATGGGGCTGTGCTTTCTTTGTTGCCAGCCACTTCTATACTTATTTGGCGGCGTATTTTACTCGCCTTGAAGATGAACTGGTGCGGAATGGGATAGCGATTGCTATCTTATTTATTGCAACACTGATTGTTGGTGCAGTAGTAAACTATGTTATTGGTTCACTTGTCCAGCGAACAGGCCTGTCAGGTACAGATCGGGTTCTGGGGATCTGTTTTGGGGCCTTGCGCGGTGTCTTGATTGTGTCTGCTATTCTGTTTGTTGCAGACTCTTTCACGCCCCTCCCCAAAAGTCAGGATTGGCAACAATCACAATTGATCCCACAGTTCAGTCAAATCATCAGGTGGTTTTTTGACTACCTGCAAAGTGCGTCGAGTTTCCTGCCGGAGAGATAACGCTCTCCGCTTGGCTGATGAGGAAAGGCTACATGTGCGGTATTGTCGGTATCGTCGGTTTTACACCGGTTAACCAGTCGATTTATGATGCATTAACGGTGCTTCAGCACCGTGGACAAGATGCAGCAGGTATTGCAACTATTGATGGTAACAATGGTTTTCGTTTACGTAAGGCTAATGGCTTGGTCAAGGATGTGTTTGAAACACGGCACATGCTACGTTTACAGGGAACCATCGGGATTGGGCATGTTCGTTATCCTACGGCGGGCAGTTCCAGTGCCTCTGAAGCACAACCTTTTTATGTGAATTCTCCTTTCGGTATCACATTGGCACATAACGGCAATCTGACAAACGCACATGAATTGAAAAAAATGCTGTTTGAAAATGCCCGCCGCCATGTCAATACCACCTCAGATTCTGAAATCCTACTGAATATTTTCGCCAATGAATTAGCCCAATTTCCCCATTTCCCCTTAGAGCCTGATGATATCTTCTCGGCAGTTGCAAACATGCACAAAAAAATTCGCGGTGCGTATGCCTGCGTTGCCATGATTATTGGGCATGGGATAGTGGCTTTTCGTGATCCACACGGTATCCGTCCTCTGGTGTTGGGAAAGAAAACGCGGGAAGATGGCCGCAATGAATATATGGTGGCGTCGGAAAGTGTGGCGCTGGATACCTTAGGTTTTGAATTCCTGCGTGATGTCGCTTCCGGTGAAGCGATTTATATCACTGAAAACGGGCAATTATTTACCCGCCAGTGTGCAGAAACCCCGTCATTGACCCCTTGTCTGTTCGAATTTGTTTATCTCGCCCGCCCGGATTCCTTTATTGACAAGGTATCGGTATATAACGCGCGGCTACGGATGGGGAAAAAATTGGGGGAAAAAATCGCCCGTGAATGGGAAGACTTACATATTGATGTGGTTATTCCCGTACCGGAAACCTCTTGTGACATTGCACTGGAAATCGCCCATATTCTGAATAAACCCTATCGTCAGGGGTTTGTCAAAAATCGCTATGTTGGGCGTACCTTTATCATGCCTGGTCAGCAGGAGCGACGTAAATCCGTTCGCCGTAAACTGAATGCCAACCGCGCTGAATTCCGGGGCAAAAATGTTCTGCTGGTGGATGATTCCATTGTGCGTGGCACCACGTCGGAGCAGATTGTCGAGTTGGCGCGTGAAGCGGGCGCTAAGAAAGTCTACTTTGCTTCGGCGGCACCGGAAGTTCGCTTCCCGAATGTTTATGGTATTGACATGCCAAATGCCAATGAACTGATTGCTCACGGCCGGGAAGTGGATGAAATCCGCCAGCTTATTGGGGCTGATGCGCTGATATATCAAGATCTCCACGATCTGGTGCAAGCGGTACGGGAAGAAAACCCTGATATTGAAAAATTCGAATGCTCTGTCTTTGATGGTATCTATGTGACGAAAGACATTGACCAGATTTACCTCGACTATCTGGAAAACTTACGTAAGGACGATGCTATGAAAGTGCGCGGACAGAGCGAAATAGAGAATCTGGAAATATATAATGAAGGATAATATTGTTATTATCATGCAGTTATATATCTTATCAACTTCAAGTTGCCGCTCGTAAGACGAAAACAACTGATCATCTCCCCGCAACGCAGGGAGATAATCAATGTATCTTGAAGTACGACGATATCGCCAGAATCTCAGAGGAAAACATGAAAAAATTGATTGTCGGGCTGACCGGAGCAAGTGGTGCGATTTATGGTGTCAGGTTACTGCAAGTTTTGCAGTCAGTAGAGGGCATTGAAACGCATTTGGTCATTAGCCAATCGGCTCGGCAGACTCTGGCATTGGAGACGGATTATACTTTGCGAGAGGTACAGGCGCTGGCTGATGTTGTCCATGACAATCGTGATATTGCCGCCGCCATTTCCTCTGGATCGTTTCAAACATTGGGTATGGTCATTTTGCCCTGTTCCATAAAAACCCTGTCGGGTATTGTGCATAGTTACACTGATGGCTTAATGACTCGCGCCGCAGATGTGGTCTTGAAAGAGCATCGCAAGTTAGTGTTGGGGGTGAGAGAAACCCCCTTACACTTGGGGCACTTGAGATTAATGGTACAGGCAGCGGAAATTGGGGCGGTGATCATGCCGCCGGTTCCCGCATTTTACCATCGTCCTGAACAGATTCAGGAGATTATCGATCAAACGGTTAACCGTGTGCTTGACCAGTTCGATATCGACTTGCCAGAAGATCTCTTTCACCGTTGGCAAGGGGTTAAACCTGTTGGAGACGACATTTAAGTGAGTCATTATGCTGTTGCGAAGCGATCACAACAGCATAATTCAATCGGTGGATACAAAAATTAGCCCGCCTGGTTTTGTGCTTTTATGACATCTTGCAAGGCTTCCTCCAACTGAAAATAACGGAAACCAAATCCGGCTTGTTCCAGTTTCTGAGGGATAGCCTGTTGACCACCTAACACCAATGCTGCGGCTTCTCCCATCACTATTTTTAAGACAAATGCAGGAATGCGCATGAAAGCAGGGCGATGTAATACTCTGGCGAGTGTGGCGCTAAACAGCTCATTATGCACAGGATAAGGCGATGTCATATTAAAGGGCCCCTGTAGCTCAGGTGATACCAGCAGGTAATAGATACCATTAACCATATCATCAATGTGTATCCACGGCATATACTGCTTGCCATTGCCGATTGCGCCACCTAAACCCAACCGGAACAGGGGCAGCATTTTTTGCAGTGCACCTCCTCTTGGCGCCAGGACAATGCCCGTGCGCAACAAGCATACACGGGTTTTGCCACTTTTGGCCTGTAGAGCAAGTTGTTCCCAACGATCACAAAGCTGATGAGCAAATTCATTATGAGGCAGATCATTTTCGGTAACGACGGATTGCCCTTGATCGCCATAATAGCCAACCGCTGAACCGGAAATAAATACCGATGGCGGAGATTCACTGGCCTTAATGAGCTTGCTCAATTGTTCCGTAAGCTGCCAGCGGCTTTGGCAAAGTTTCTTTTTTTGTTTTGGTGTCCATCGCTTATTGGCAATAGGCTCACCGGCAAGATTGATAACGGCATCAAAGCCGTTGAGGGCGTGTTGGTTATTTAATGTTGTCCAGCATTCAACGCGATCAGAAAACAGAGAATACACTTTTTGTGGTGAACGACTCAAAATGGTGATGGAGTGGGAGAGCGAAAGTAGTTGGCAGATCAAGTGATGACCAATTAACCCTGTTCCCCCCGTCACTAAGATACGCATAGCCACCCCCTGTAACAAAAGATAATTGTCTATTGACTATAACAAGGGATGACTCAACTGGCAGCGAAATATGCTGCTATCTGTTATCAATATCAAGTTTTATGGTGAAAGGTTTCGCCATTAACTGAATTTTTCACATATATTTGAATTAAGCATCCTTATAGGCTGCTTGTGTTGCAGGGCGTTGTCTGATCTTATCCAGCCATTTTGCAACCGCAGGGTAATCTTGCAAATCGATTTTTTGGTGTTCATAGCATTTCGCCCACGGATAAGTGGCGATATCTGCGATACTATATTCGTTTCCGCCGAGATAGGCGTATTTTTCCAGTTGGGTATTTAAGACCTTATATAAACGCTTTGATTCTTCCACATAGCGATTAATGGCATAGGGGACAACTTCCGGGGCATAGCGATTGAAATGGTGATTTTGACCGAGCATGGGGCCAAAGCCGGCAACCTGCCAAAACAGCCATTGCAATTGTTCGGTACGTTCACGCAAATCTTGACTTAATAGCTGGCCTGTTTTGTTTGCCAGATAAAGTAAAATGGCACCTGATTCGAAGATAGAGATAGGTTCTCCCCCGCCGGCGGGTTGGTGATCGACAATGGCCGGGATCTTGTTATTGGGAGCGATGGCAAGAAATTCAGGTTTGAACTGTTCGCCGGTATTGATATTGATCGGGTGGATGGTGTAAGGAATGCCGACTTCTTCAAGAAAAAGGGTGATCTTATAGCCATTTGGGGTTGGAGCATAGTATAGATCTATCATATAACCTCTAGTAATAATAACTGATAAAAAATGTACCAAAGTTACCTTACCACCGTTTGTCGATAAAATGTTATAAATTTACTGCAAAAACTAACAGGTAACGCATTGATAGAAGGCTTTTAGGATAATGAAAGAAAAACCAACAAACATTGAATGGATTGATATCGTCAATGAAGACAATGAAGTCATCGCGCAATCGACTCGTCAGCAGATGAGAGCGCAGAACTTGAGGCATCGTGCAACTTATATTGTCGTACATGATGGAATGGGCAAAATACTGGTTCAGCACCGTACAGAAACCAAAGATTTTTATCCGGGAAAATTAGATGCAACGGCAGGCGGTGTTGTGACGCAGGGAGAAACTTTTCTTGATGCTGCCCGCCGGGAAGCCGAAGAGGAGTTGGGGATTGCAGGCGTTCCTTTTGCCGAACATGGTCTTTTCTACTATGAAGAGGACACTTGCCGGATATGGGGTAGTCTGTTTAGTTGTGTTAGTCATGGCCCATTTGCCTTGCAGGAAGAAGAAGTCACCGCAGTTTACTGGTTAACGCCGGAAGAAATTACCGCCCGTTGTGATGAATTCACCCAAGATTCACTAAAAGCGCTCTCTTTATGGTTGGCGCGTAACAATCAAATAGAATCGTTTTTAAATTAAAGAAGAGTGTTTATGGATTAAAGAGTTGATATGGAAAAGCTCATGTATTCTGCGCTTGATAAGTATGGTGATATTTATTGCAGGGATAAAGATTTTCCATTGGTATTAAGAGATTATTTAAAACAGGGGTGTGTATATTTACGATACCTACCCCTTGTTTTAATTGGTCTTAATTTATTATTTCACTTTTTCTTTTATTGATTGTCAGAAAATTTTTCCAAAAAGAATTTAAAGTGATAGCCATCTGCTTTTTCAAACCGCATATGGGGCGGTTTTGTATCATCATAAGCAACAATATCAAGGTCAGTACCATTATATTGAAAATAGACTGCACCTTGAGTAACAGGAATATTACTCTGATTAAATATCACGACGGACGTGACGTATAGCTGATGATCTTTTGGTATTAGACCAACAATTTCATAATCCCCATCTGAATAACAATCTACTGCGTTGGGGATGGTATAAGTTTGGATATGTGCTCTGAATCTTTGATTTACACCTGATTCGTTAATTAATTTTACTGCCAGTAGATCACGGTTTGAAGGCGATACAATAAACTTTGTTAATCCTTGAATATCGCTGATATCGGGTTGACTTGTATCCCATTCACGATAAATTTGCCCAGGCTCACTGTCAGTGCTATGTCGCCAGGCGAATATGATAGAGCCTGTTCCAATTTCAACGGAAAAAATTTATCGTTTAATGGTGTACCCGCTAAATTGACTTCTGTACTATTTTCTGGATATTCATAGGAAGAACCCGCATAATTTTTTTGCGTATAAAATATAGCGCCATTAGTTAATTTTTCTTTGGACATAATAGGTTTTATCCTTATGTTTGGTTACAAAGTTAAATAACTAGAATAAGAGGATTGGTTTATATGTCAAGATAATGGGCGGCTCTTATATTGAGTGTTGTCTTTAAAAAAAATTCATGTTTGATTTTATGTTGTATTATATTAATAAATGATGGCGTTTAAATTTGTAATGTTTTTTTGCTCTGTTTTTTATAACCGTACTGTTTATTCAAATAAATAATACTTGATCGTGTTTCCCCGCTTCCAGTTGATCAAAAAAGTCATCACCATTGACCCGCTTGCCTGCTTCCATATCCGCTTTGGCTTGAATTGCCCTTAATTGCAACAATTGCAATTTGAGTAATTCGATATTTTGATATTCATCCATCATATACTAATGAAATGGACACCTCCCCAAAACGGCTTTCGTGAGCCATGCTGAATACATCAGCAAAAAGATGAAGAGGTGTCCAATGGAACAAGTTATCGGAATTGATCTGGCAAAGCGAGTGTTTCAAGTACATATTGCGTCCCCGCTTGGCAAAATGATTAGAA
>NZ_JAQRFJ010000075.1:0-13403 GCF_028599065.1 Xenorhabdus sp. PR6a
GGGTACTGAGGTGCAGCCGGTCTTCCTCCCGCCGGTTACTCACCGACGAGGTCCGGCTGTCGGCTTCCAGCTGCGTGCTGTTGGTGGTGGTTTCCGCCAGCAGGTTCACATTGCCGCCGGCCTGCACCAGCGCCGTTCCCCCGGCGCTGGCCTGGCTCCCCTGCAACGTGATGTCCTGGCCGGCGCGCAGGCTGAGGTTACCCCCGGCATTAAGCTGACTGCCCAGTGCCTGTTGCCACTCGCCGCTGACGGTCGCCATCCGCTGCCCGGCCTCTTCCATGCCGTCACTGGTGCGGTTGCCCATCGCCCCGGCAATCACGTCAATGTTCCCCGTCGTGGTGCTTCTGGCGGCAGCAATCTCCAGATTATCACGCGCATTCAGGCTGAGATGACGGGTGGACTCCAGTTTCGCCCCGCGCAGCTGGATATCCCCGCCACGCAGGCTGAGTTCCCGGGCGCTCATTGAGGCCTGGCGCAGGGCATCCTGCAAATTAGTACTTAAGGTCAGGCTCTCCGCCTGCACGTCAATGCGCTCTGCGCGGATATCCCCGCCCTGATGCAGGAACTGATCCGCATCAATGTTCAGGGCCCGCTCGGCAAACAGGTTACCGGTGTTCGTCAGGCTGTTGGCGGACAGTTGCAGGTTACCCCCGCCAATCAGGGCACCCTGCCCGGTCAGCCGCAGCGTGGTGTTGGCCAGATAGACCTTCGGCACCCACACCGTCTGCGGGCCACTGCCCGTCTCCACCGTCTCGCTCACCAGCCAGACGATATCCTGCTGCAATGCCGCAATCTGGGCCGGCGTCAGTGCCACGCCCGGCACCAGCCGGAAGTCATTGGCCACCTTCGTCCCGTTGTTCATCAGAGCCTGGTACTGTGCCATCGCATCGTCACCGCGCACGGAAGGGCGGCCGGTCAGTTTGAGTATCTGCTCACGCACCAGGCGTTGCTCATAAAAGCCGTCCCCCAGCCGTTTATGCACCTGCGCCGGGTCATACCCCACCCGCTGCAACAGGTAATCGCTGCTGATAAACCGGGTCCGGCTGGTAAAGCGTTCATCGGTGACCACCAGATAGGGGCTGCCTTCTGCCGGGTGCTGACGGAACAGGCCGTTATTGGGCACAAAGGTGGAGACCCGCGCCAGTTTTTGCTGGCTGGTCAGGGCCAGTTCAGCCGGCGTCAGGGGGCGCTCGATCGGCCTGAGGGGTGGGTCAGCCGGCGTGAGTTCCCGCTTGAGCAGCGTCAGCAATTGCTCATCCGAGATAAGGGGTTGATCGGCCGGCGTCAGTTCCCGCTTCAGCAACGTGAGCAGCTGGTCATCCTGTATGACGGGTTGGTCAGTCGGCGTCAGTTCCCGCTTCAGCAGCGTGAGCAGCTGGTCATCCGATAAGTGGGGGAGAGCGACCGACGTGAGTCGCCGCTTGAGCGGCGTCAGCAGCCGGTTGGCCAGCACCAGTTGGCTGTCCTGTTCCTGCCACTCTGCCCCTTCTACCGTCACCGCCAGCGGGTTGCGCTCCCATTCCGCCCGCTCGGCTTCCGCCGCTTTCTGTGCCGCCTCCACCACGCTGATTTGCGCCGGGTTGACCGTGGTATTTTCCAGTTTCGCGCCGTGGATGGCGACATCGCCGTGCCCGGTCATGATCGCGTCAATGGTCGCCAATGCGACGGTTTCATCGCTGTGGTGTTTTGGATACCAGTGCCGGGTATCCCGGTCGTAATGGTCAACCAAGAATTCCTCGCGCCGTTCATTGATGGAATAAGCCTTGTTGGTGATCTCGCCGTTGCCTGTCGTCACCAGGTTACCGTTGGCACTGACGGTACTGGCGTCATTGAGCAGTGCCCCCGTGATCCGCAGCGTCATGTTGCCCCCGGCCAGAATATGGGCGCCGATGCCTTCAGACACCAGTTTGTCCCGCGTCACCGTACCGGTGGCCGAGCGTTCACGGAAGTTGTTGTAATCATCCACAAACGGCACATTGGCAATGTCGAGATGTTTCTCCGGGTCCCACTGCTCAAGCCGTCCCCGGTTGTGCTCGCGCCAGACCGTATTGTGATACGGCGTCGGCACCCTGTTCTGGCGATGGCCGCGCGTCTCATAGAACGTCATGTCATAACTGCCGTCGCGCCCCGGTTTCAGTGCCAGATAATGGATCCACAGCTCATAAGGTTGCCCGTTGTCATCCTTGACCCGCACCTGCGCCCGTTTACCGGCCGCATCGATGGCCAGCAGGGTGCCGTAACGGTTGGTTTCCACCGCTGCGTCATCGCGGAACGTCAGGCGCTGGGTGGTGGGTGCCATGGTATTTTTGTCGCGATTGACCCCCGACGCGTAAGAGCGCCAGTAGTAATTGTAACGGTGCCATTGGGTCTCGCCTTTTTCCGCCCCGCGCACGATCTCCAGCCCTTCGCGCAGGTTATTCAGCCGGTTGGCTTCAATCGACACCTCCCCGTCGGCCTCAATGCCGCTCGCTTTGTTCTCAATCAGGTCATCACTGGCCAGGCGCAGGGTGCCGGCACTGTATATCAGGCTGCCGTCCCGGTTAGTCAGGCGCTCACGGGTCTGCAAATCCAGGCGCTCCGTGGCGGCCATCACCGCATTCTTCCCGTGGTTGTCAATCACCCGGCTGCGCACCGTGACCGTATCCCCCATCACCGTGCCCGTGTTATCCAGCGTGTCGCTGGTGAGGGTCATGTTGTCGGCTTCCAGGCGCTTTTCATTGCGCAGGGTGCCGGTTGTCAGCCACAGGTTTTTCCCGGCCAGCGTCCCCTGGTTGGTGAAGTGGGCACTGTTCAGGGTCAGGTTGCCGGGCAAGCGCCAGTCGGCCAGGTTGGTCAGCAACCCACCCACCGAGAAGGTCAACGCGCCGTTACTGCTGATTGTATCGCCGGCCCGGTGGGTGTAATCCTGCTGCACGGCCAACGTCAGGCCTTGCTGGCTGAGCAAGATCCCGCCGGTATTATTCAGGGTGTGGGTATTGACCGTCAGCTGCTCCCCGCTCTGGACGAGGCCGCCCTGATTGAACAGTGCCAGCACGGACGGCATACCCGCATTGAGGTTGAGTGTGCCGTTAGCGCGGATCATCCCCTGCTGATTGAGCAGCTTGTCGAGGTTTGACAGGGTCAGCGTGCGGGTACTTTGCAGGCGGCCGGCCGTGTTGTTCAGCTCGCGGGCCGTCACTTCAGTGTGCGTTGTCCCCAGCAACAGGCCGCCGTCATGATTGTTCACCCGGTCGCTGCGCACGGCCAGCGTGTCCTGACTGGTGATTTTCCCCTGCCCGTGGTTATTGAGTGTCTGGCTGTCGATCTGCACCGACCCGGTGGCGATCAGCTGCCCGGCCTGATTGTTTATCGTTTCCCCCTTCAAGGTCAGGGTGCCGCCGCCGTGGATTTTTCCCTGCGCGTTATTGATCACATTGATGCGGTAAATGCCGTTTCCCCCGCTGATCAGCTTCCCGTCCGGGTTATCCAGCTGACCGGCGGTCACTTCAAGCGCACCCAGGCTGTTGAACACCCCCTGCCGGTTGTTGACCTGCCCGGCCGAGATTTGCTGGCCGCCGTTGCTTTTCAGCGTGCCGCCGGTGTTATCCAGAAGGGCCAGAATGCGCAATCCAAGCTGCTGTTTGCTGTTTATCGACCCGGCGGCATTGTGCAACGACCGGGCATCCAGCTGCATCGCCCCGTCCGAAAGCAGTTTCCCGCCACGGTTATCCAGTATCCCGCTGAAGTGCAACCGCACCGGCTGCTGGCTGTCAATCAGGCCACCGGCGTTGTCCAGACTTTGCGCTATCACCGTGATGGCCCCGTCTGAAAGCAGTTTCCCGCCCGCGTTCAGCACGTGGCCGGCCGCCGACCCTTCAGTTGCGCCCTGTATATCCAGCCGCGTCAGGGCGCTGATTTTACCGCCCTGATTATGAATATCCTGTGCCGAACGCAGCATCAGCGCCCCCGCTGATCCCAGTGTGCCTTTCTGGTTGTCCAGCGTGCTGACCGCCAGTGTGGCATCCTGCAGGCTCGACACGCTGCCTCCCTGGTTATCAAACCGGTCAGCCGTGGCGGACCAGCCTCCCTGAGTGCCTATCCAGCCCTGCGCATTCAGGATATTTTCCGCGCGCAGGGATTGCGCCAGCTTGCTGAATAGATGGCCCTGGCTGTTATCCAGTGTCTGGGTAAACCGCATATCCAGCGCGTCCAGCACCTCAATTTTTCCCTGGGCATTCAGGAGGCTCAGCGCATTCACCGTGCTGTGCCCGCCGCTGATCAGTTTCCCTCCCTGATTATCCCAGCCGCCCGTCAGATCCAACTTTATCCCCTGTTTGCCCTGGATCTCGCCTTGTTCGCGGTTGGTCAGCTGTCCGCCCCACAGTGACATTCTGCCTTCGCTAAATAACGTCCCCGCGTTATTGTTCAGTAAGCTGTCCGTACCGCCCTGCCAGTGCAGATGTTGTTGTGCCGACAGTTTACCCGCCTGATTAATAATATTGCCGATACTATTAAGCGTCAGGTCACCGATCGATTGCAGTGTGCCGCCCGTGTTGTCCAGGCTGTGGGTGGAGACGGTCACCCGTTTGCCGCCCTGGGCGGTGCCGCTGCGGTTGTCCCAGTGGCCATTCGTGTGGATATCCAGCGTGTCACCGGCCTCGATAAATCCCTGTTGGTTATTGATAGCCTGTTGGATATCAAACCGCAGGTTCCCCAGGCTGACCAGATTACCCAGCGTATTTTTCAGCTGCTGTGCCGTCAGTTGCAAAGCGTTGCCCTGCATGTCCCCGGACTGGTTATCGATACTGCCGGCCGCCTTCACGGTTAGCTGTTGCTCAGAAAACAGCTTGCCGCCGCCGTTTTGCAGATCGCCCCCCGACGTCACATGCAATGCGGACAGCCCCTGCAACGTGCCGCGCTGGTTATCGATAGTGCCCGTCGTGTTCACGGTCAGTGCTTGTTCGGCCAACAGATTGCCGTCACTGTTATTGATATGGAGGGCGGAGATATCCATCTGCCTGCCGCTCTGGGCTATCCCGTTGCGGTTATCCCAGTTGCCCCGGGTACGAATTTCCAGGGCGTCAGCCGCTTCGAAAAACCCGTGCTGGTTATCAATCGCTTGCTGGATATCAAGCTTCAGGCGTCCCTTGCTGATGATCTTGCCCTTCGCATTATCCAGGCGTGATGCCGTCAGTTCCAGGTGTTCACCCTTAATTTCCCCGGACTGGTTATCGATATTCTCGTCGGCGTTCAGGATCAGTTTTTGTCCGGCCGACAGTTTGCCGCTGCTGTTATCAATGCTGTGGGCGGAGACATCAACCTGTTTGCTGCCTTGCAGGGTGCCGCCGTGGTTATTCCAGTGACCGTCAGTGTGGATATTCAAGGTATCATTATTGGACTGAATAAGTCCGTGCTGATTATCCATGTCCTGATTGATCTCAAGCTGCAAAGGCCCCTGACTGACAATCTTGCCTTTCGTATTCGTCAGCGTCTGTGCGGTCAGTGCCAGCGCTTTGCCCTGAATATTACCGGACTGGTTATCTAAGCTGCCGGTCGCCTTCACGGTCAGCGCCTGCTCGGACAACAGGTTACCCTCGCCGTTTTGGAGATCGGCCCCTGATGTCACGTTCAATGCGGACAGCCCCTGCAACGTGCCACGCTGGTTATCGATAGTGCCCGTCGTGTTCACGGTCAGTGCTTGTTCGGCCAGCAGTTTGCCGTCGCTGTTATCGAGGCTGTGCGCAGTGACATCTCCCTGTTTACCACTTTGGGCGGTTCCGCTGCGGTTATTCCAGTGGCCCCGGGTGCGGATATCCAGGGCCTCAGCCGCCTCGAGCAGCCCGTGCTGGTTATCTATCGACTGATGACTGTCAAGCAGTAAGTGTCCCTTGCTGACGATTTTACCCTGTGCATTGTTCAGGTGTTGCGCCGTCAATTGCAACGTTTCGCCCCGGATGTCACCGGACTGGTTATTAATGTTGTCGGCGACGTTCAGGGTCAACGCCTGAGCAGCCGACAGCTTGCCGCCGGGGTTATCAACGTGACTGCTATCAATGCTGCTGTTATCCATGCTACGGGCGGAGACGGTCACCTGCTTGCTGCCCTGAGTAATGCCGTCACGGTTGTCCCAGTGACCGTCAGTCTGGATCTTCAGCACATCATCGGCTTTAATGAGTCCGTGCTGATTATCCATGTCCTGATTGATCTCAAGCTGCAAAGGCCCCTGACTGACAATCTTACCTTTCGTATTCGTCAGCGTCTGTGCGGTCAGTGCCAGCGCTTTGCCCTGAATATTACCGGACTGGTTATCTAAGCTGCCGGTCGCCTTCACGGTCAGCGCCTGATCGGACAACAGGTTACCCTCGCCGTTTTGGAGATCGGCCCCTGATGTCACGTTCAATGCGGACAGCCCCTGCAACGTGCCACGCTGGTTATCGATAGTGCCCGTCGTGTTCACGGTCAGTGCTTGTTCGGCCAGCAGTTTGCCGTCGCTGTTATCGAGGCTGTGCGCAGTGACATCTCCCTGTTTACCACTTTGGGCGGTTCCGCCGCGGTTATTCCAGTGGCCCCGGATGCGGATATCCAGGGCCTCAGCCGCATCGAGCAGCCCGTGCTGGTTATCAATCGATTGATGACTGTCAAGCAGCAAATGTCCCTTGCTGACGATCTTACCCTGTGCATTGTTCAGGTGTTGCGCCGTCAATTGCAACGTTTCGCCCCGGATGTCGCCGGACTGGTTATTGATGTTGTCGATGGCGTTCAGGGTCAGCTTTTGTTCGGCCGACAGTTTGCCGCTGCTGTTATCCATGCTGTGGGCGGAGACATCAACCTGTTTGCTGCCTTGCAGGGTGCCACCGTGGTTATCAATGCTATAAGCGAAGACGTCAACCTGCTTGCTGCCCTGAATGGTGCCGTCACGGTTGTCCCAGTGACCGTCAGTCTGGATCTTCAGCACATCATCGGCTTTAATGAGTCCGCGCTGATTATCCATGTCCTGATTGATGTCAAGCTGTAAATGCCCCTGACTGACAATCTTACCTTTCGTATTCGTCAGCGTCTGCGCGGTCAATGTCAGCGCTGTGCCCTGGATATTGCCGGACTGGTTATCGACGCTGCCGTCCGCTTTCAACGTCAGCGCCTGATCGGACAACAGGTTACCCCCGCCGTTTTGGAGATCGCCCCCTGCCGTCACATTCAATGCGGACAGCCCCTGCAACGTGCCACGCTGGTTATCGATAGTGCCCGTCGTGTTCACGGTCAGTGCTTGTTCGGCCAGCAGTTTGCCGTCGCTGTTATCGAGGCTGTGCGCAGTGACATCTATCTGTTTACCGCTTTGGGCGGTTCCGCCGCGGTTATTCCAGTGGCTCTGGGCTTGAATATCCAGGGTGCCAGCCGCGTCAAGCAGCCCGCGCAGATTATTAATTGCCTGCCGGATGTCAAGTGTCAGGCGTCCCTTGCTGACAACCTTACCTTCCGTATTTGTCAGGTTCTGTGCCGTCAGCACCAGTTCTTGACCCCGGATATTGCCGGACGGGTTATCGACACTGCCGGTCGCCTTCACGGTCAGCGCCTGACCGGACAACAGGCTACCTTTGCCGTTTTGGATATCGCCTCCTGACGTCACGTTCGCGGACAGCCCCTGCAACGTACCGCGCTGGTTATCGATAGTGCCCGTCGTGTTCACGGTCAGCGCTTGTTCGGCCAACAGTTTGCCGTCGCTGTTATCGAGGCTCTGCGCGGAGACATCCACCTGCTTGCTGCCCTGGGCGGTTCCGCTGCGGTTATCCCAGTGACCCCGGGCTTGAATATCCAGGGCGTCAGCCGCATCGAAAAGCCCGCGCTGATTATCAATTGCCTGCCGGATGTCAAGTTTCAGGCGCCCCTTGCTGACGACTTTACCTTCCGTATTTGTCAGGTTCTGTCCTGTCAACAACAGGTGTTCACCCCGCATCTCTCCGGACAGGTTATTGATACTGCCGGAAGCCTTCACCGTCAGCGGTTGTTCAGACAACAACTGACCTTTGGTGTTATTGATATCAGCGCCCGATGTAATATCCAATGCCGATTGGCTCTTTAACGTGCCGCGTTGGTTATTCAGGCTACCGATATCAAGCCGCAGGTTGCCGTTGTTACCCAACAGACCGTCGGTGTTGTTCAGCAATCCGGTCACCCGCCAGTGTTGCACCGTCTTTTCAAGCGCTACCAGATGCCCCTGCTGGTTGTTCAGGGAACCGGCATTCAGGCTGAGTTGGGGCGCTTCAATGCGGCCGCCGGTGTTATCCAGCGCCCCGGCCAGCGCAAAACGGCTTTCGCCGGCACCTGCCTGAGACCAGACCGCCTTCTGGTTGAACAGATTGTTGGCATCAATCTCCCAGCGACCCACACCTACCTGTGCCTGTTGCGCGTCGATATCGCCCAGGCTTTTTACGCTCAACTGCTGACTGTCAATTTTTGCCTGTTGCAGGGCAACGCCACCGGCTTGGGCGGCAATCTCAGCCCGGCTGGCCGCCAGTTGGCTGTGGCTGATATCCACCCGCTGGCCGGTCACGTTGATATCGCCCAGACTGAGCAAATGGCCGCTGGCCTGAGTATTCCCCTGACTGCTCAGCGTCAGGTTTGCCTTATGTTTCAGTGTACTGTTAATATCGCTGCCGGCCAGCAAATACCCGCGACTCTGAATGCCCCGGGCCGACGTCAGCCGGATATCGCCCACGGCCGCCAGGGTGCCGGACTGCTGAATGTCACCGTCGCGGCTCTGTACCGCAAGCTGCCCGCCGCTGTGCAGTTTGCCGTGATGTTCAATCCCGTTCCGGGCAGTCAGGGTGATATCGCCTCCTGCCTGAATGACGGCTTCCTGCTCCCCCGATTGCCAGCTCAGCCGCCCTTCGCTGCTGACCGTCAGCGTTTTCCCCGCCTGCAAATGCCCGCCCTGATTACGCACCCCGACGCCCGCTTCCGTGCCTATCATGCGGATATAACCGCTGTACATGCCGCCCATTTGCCCCATGTCTATCGCCAGTTCGGGCTTTTTATCCTCCACGGACAGCGGCGTCACTGTTTTGCTGTCCGCACTGATGCGATTACGCCCTGCCACCACCGCAAGCTCTTCTTTGGCCCAGACGCCGGCATTCAGCTTCACGGCCCGCGCCAGAATATCGACATACCCGGTATCGTGGCGCGAGTCACCATTAAGCCCGCCGCCCTCAATGCTCACTACGCCCCGCTCAACCTGATACCCTGCCAGACTGCCGTCGGCATTCAGCTGCGGCTTGCCGGTGGTCAGGGTCATCCGTCCGGCATTGATGGTGCCACAGCCGTTACACACAATCCCCGACGGGTTGGCCACAATCACCTGCGCCCGGCCGCCGGCCACTTCCAGATATCCCCGCAGCTGGCTGGGCTTATCGCTGTTGACCTCATTAATAATAAACCGGGCCGGTGCCGCGTTCGGATCGAGGCGGGGGTTACCCTGTATCATCCCGGCCAGTTGGGTTGAGGTCATCAACGCCGAGTTGTTAAGGATGGCACCTCGCTGGTCGACATCGAACTGCTGATAGGGGTTATGTGATACGCCGGCCTGATTGGGTGCATTGATATTGACCTGCGGCAGGCCATTCTGGGTTGTTATCACTTCCGGACGCTGAGCAGGGGCTACCTGCCTGTCGGCGATAATACCGTCCGCCAACGCCTGCCCGGCAAACAGCGCTGCCCCCAGCAGCCACACCGCACGGCGTACCGTCACCCACAAGCGCGATGCACCGATCCCACGACGCTGCCCGGGTGCGGTGCTGCAACTGCGGGCCAGTTCCGAGACCACCCGCAATTCACCGTGCGTGCGGCTGTAAATAAGGCAATAACACTGTTTGTTCATAAATCAGTCCGTCCAGATCAAATCAATAAACGCAACATTTGTTTGTGATTCAGGATGAGTGGGGTTATCAGATTTCCAGATTGAAGCTGAAACCGCCGCTCACGCCCGGGGTGTGAAAACCGGCGGGCTGGTAAAATGGCACCCCGGCAAACAGGTCATAACTGAGCCGGTGCCACAGCGTGCCGCGCACGCCCACGGCACCGCCTGCCAGCTGATGCCCGACCAGATGACGGGTGCCCGGTCCATCCACACGGCCATAATCCACCGCCCAGTAAAGCTCGTGACCGCGCGACAGTACATTCCAGGCCAGCTCATTACGCCAGAGCAGCCCTCTTTCACCGGACAGCATCTGCTCGCCGTCAAACCCGCGCACGGTATAACGCCCGGCAATCGCCAGCCTGTCCTGCGGTGTCAGCGGGTTTGCACTCCACTGCCAGCGCACTTTGGTATGATAACGCCAGGGCTGTGTACCCCATTTCAAAGGCACATTCAGGCTGATATCCCCCAGGGCCATTCCCGTGCGGGCACTGCCCCGGTGATTGGCTTCTTCCGGTGCCGGCAGTGCACCGAAGGCACCGGTTCCCCGCCGCCAGTTGATGCCGGCGTCCAACGTGATATCACCGAAATAACTGCGCTGGTTTAAGCCTAACTCCCAGCCCGCAGTACGGCGGTGTTGTTGGGCTATTTCGATATTCCCCACGGCATTGGTGGAATGGCGATGGAAGACGCGCAGATTAAGGGTGGTTTTATGCGACTGATTACGGAATAACAGCCGGGACACCGTAAATTGCGCATTCTCGCTTTTGCCGCTGTAGGACAGGATTTCGTTTGCGTTGGCGATATTCTGATGATAGGTATAGTCGTTGTAGTTGGCAGAAAACGCCCAGTAACCGAGCGGGAAGACGTAGTTAACGGTACGGGCGCGGTTACCAAAGGGACCGGGTTCAAACAAATCTTTGCCGATATTGGCATAGAACAGATCATTCTGGGCAAAAGGTGCATCAATCGCCAGCGTCACCGACCCCAGATAGCGGCCGGTGCTTTGGGCACCACTGTCATCGAGTCCCAGACTGAGCCGGAACGGACGCCCCTCTTTCCAGCTGATCCGCAGGTCACTGGTCGCCTCCTGCTGACCGGGTCCGATTTTAATGTCGGCCTCAACACTGGGCACCCGTTTGAAATTCTCCAGCGCCTGCTCGATATCGCGCAGATTCAGGATATCCCCGGTGGCAGCGGGCATGGCATTCCACAGCCGCCCACGCCAGGACACCGGCTCATCAAAGCGGATATGGGCAATGCGGCCGGGCTGGAGCGTCAGCGTCAGCACACCACCCGTCAGATCCTGCTCCTGCACCATGACACGAGTGGTGACATAACCTTTGGCCAGAATGGCATTTTGCACCTTGTTATTGACCAGCAAAATCCCCTGTCCGCCCAGGCAACGCCCTTTGGCATCCCCTGCTGCGTCCAGTGCCCACTGAAAACGGCGAGCGGAATCGCCTTCTAAACGTAATGTATTGATCGTAAAACAGGGATGTTCATCAGCCGGATAATCAGACAGGCGCACATCGGGTCGCGTGAGCCGGATATCGGTATCCGGTGCCTGTTGCTGTTGTAGCGCGTGCTGCCTTTCCTGCTGCCGGCGTTGCTCCTGAGCATCCAGCGTTGCTGCATGTTGTTCTGCTGCCTGTGATGGCTGTTTTTGCTGAATAAAGGGCGGGTCATCGGCCTGTACGGGGGAGAATGCGAGTACAGTCCATCCGGCCAGCCCGGCTATCATGTTGCGGGAAGTTACCGTTGCCATAGTAAACCCATCGGATACGTAATTATTATTGAACAGTAATAAGGGAGTTTTAAGATGAGGTATTATGGTCGGCAGGGTTTAATTATCAAGCTAACAGATGAGACACCCATCACAGAGGCGTTTATTCAGACGATTTGACTCTAAAAATGTAATAGCATGACAATGGATTAACAGGATCACAACACATTATGCGCAACATTAAGCAGATTCATCCGGGTTTTAAATTCAGCCAAAACAAAAACACCGTGAATATGATGAAAAAAGATGATGAATGGGGTGATATTCAGAGTATTCCTAAGGTAATCACCCCGTTGAACGCTTTAGCGCTTACCGCCGGACATCATTTTCTGCATCACCATCTGCCCGAACATGCCGGCGGACTGCCTGACCTGCCCCACGCCCTGACTCATCATACCGGCCATATCGCCCATCCGCACGCCGGCCCACGCCAGTGCCCCCAGCCAGACCATCGGCAGGACAATAAACAGTGTGCCCATCACCAGCCCCATGATTAAGTCATCGGAGGTGTTCTGCAATCCGGCCAGATTAAACAGGCTGTGGGTCTCTGAACCGTACAGGGCTTCCAGCAAAAAACTGTCCAGCCAGCGGGCGGTTTCCCACCAAAAGGTGAGGAAGTTCAGCGCAAAAATCACAAACGTCAGGGTAAAAACGGTCTTAAATTCATAGGCGGCAAATAACAAAATCAACGGCAGCAGGATATACAACGCCATCAGGATCACCGCCTGCATCATTGGCAAGGCCTGGCGCACAGCATCAAACATCGGATAGGCAAGTAATCCGCCCAACATCGCGCCGGCACTTGCACCGACCCGGCTGGATCGATCCCACAGGGTAAAATCGGCATTGCCGCCATAGCCGGCATACACGTAGCCCTCCTGCGACACCGCCAGATTCACCGGACTGACCAGACGGCGGATCACCGCTTCTTGATATTCACGGCTGTCTTTTCCCATCATTTTCAGGGCCGCCGACAAACGCAGCCATAATCCCGGCTCGGCCTGCGCCAGCACCCTGGCTTCCAGCCCGGTTTTGGAGGCTGACCACCACGCTTTACAGGTCGGATAACCGCCCTGCCCGGTATTGGGCCGGCCGCTGTCCCGGCTCTCGTTCCATGGGTAATTGGCTCTGGGTGTGCGCGATTGCAGGGTGTTATAGTCACTGGCTAAAAACGTGCTGCTGCCCAGCCAGTCGATATCATGCAGTGTGGCCGGATCAGTGGCTTGCCCCTGATCCCGTTGTTGCCACTGATACAGTGCTAAGGCATAACAGTCATTAGTAAAATCCTGCAATTCCGCCGCCAGTGCGGCGTTGGCAATACGGGTGTGCTGCACGTCAAAACGCAGTTGCCGCAAATCAGGCCGGCAGGGAATGGTGGCAACCGCCGCTTGCGTCAGGCCTTTTGACAAGCGGTGCACCACTGCCCACCATATTGGTACGGCAGCGGTCTGATGATTCAGGCTGGACATCACCGGTGCATAACTGCTGTCGCCGGGGGTTTTCGGTGTCCAGGTGCCGCAGCTTTTGGCGCGCGACGGGTCATACTGGAGGGTGCTGAGGCTGACATTTACCGTAAGCGTACGGGGAACCCCACCTAGCCAGCGGGAATTCACTGATTAAAATAGTGTCACCTATTCTTATGATGAGAAAAGCCCCATGAGCCAATCCCGGTTTACTCAAGCTGAGTGGCTGGACATTTTTGAACAGCAGAAAAAATCTGAACTGTCTGTC
>NZ_JAQRFJ010000076.1:0-13143 GCF_028599065.1 Xenorhabdus sp. PR6a
CCTATCGTCATTAAAGATGCTTGATTTATACTTAAAATCCCATAATGCTAACGGATATGAAAATTCATGACTTAAACACAAGAACCATTCCTTGAATTGATGCATGATACGACCCGTACAGGCAGCAGGGCGCGAGCATACTTTTATGACTTATCACCCAAAGAAGACTCTTGCCCGATCAGGGTGCGACTTCACCTTGTACAAAAATCAAACATTGTATGAATGTTGATAACTTTACACATTCAATACGATTTTATTGATAGATTTTAGCATCTATATTGTATATTTATTAAACTCAAAAAGAATAATTTGCTTGATTTACATGACAATTTTTTCTTTACTGGCATCAAATACTGCCTGAAATTGCGATTGAACATCTTCCCATAATTTGGGTTGATTTTTCTTCACCTGAACAACCAGATGGGCTTTCTTTTCACTGATGTTTTCCAGCGTTTCACGCTGGCAATGCAGCGCATCAAGCGTCACAATGCTGCCTTTAAGTTCCAGAATATCCGGCAGTTGCCGCACAATCTACCGCCAAAGGCGATGAGGGGTTTGCCTGTGTGTCTACGTTGTTCATTGACCCAATTCAGTAACGCTTCCAGCAAGAATTCGAGCACGATGTGTTGTAATAGTCCAAGTTGCACTTGTTATGCGAGTCCAAGAGACACAAAAATAAGCGATTGTTGGAATTATAAAGATTTTTTATGAAAAAAAGAGAGAAGAATTTGGAGCGGGAAACGAGACTCGAACTCGCGACCCCAACCTTGGCAAGGTTGTGCTCTACCAACTGAGCTATTCCCGCGTCATTGAAAGCGAATATTGTTAGTTTGAGATACCTGAAATTGATTTTTAATCTCGGTTAACCCTATGAGTTACCGAATCATTATTGAAATCTGTATATCAGGAACGGGCGCTATTATGAACGTCTTCAGATAAGATGGCAAGATCTTTACTTTCCCTCCTACATTAAACGCTCAAAATACACCCACCTAAGTTTGACACAAAACATCCATATCATCATCTCGACAATTATGACTGGAATACCAAACACCATGGAGTTAACATAAAATAAACAATTAACCAACATCTAATGATCTTTATGCTTGTCTTACGTCTTTTGTCGCAATAGATTAACAGCAATTTTCGTCGTTACTTAGATGATTATTTTCCTGAGAGAGGGTCAAAGATATGGCTCGATATTATCAATCTAAATTCGTCACGGGCACTGAAGCACTGGTTGATCTTCTACTCGCTCAAGCTGAGTTGGATAAAATCCATAATCTCAACACAGCGGGGTTCGTTTCAGGTTACCGGGGTTCTCCTTTAGCTCGTCTAGATCAAACATTATGGCAACACAGCAAACAACTTATCCAAGCCAATATCCGCTTTCAGCCTGCCATCAATGAAGATCTCGCCGCCGATGTGCTGATAGGAACGCAAAAAGTCGAAACAGATCCGGACAGACACGTTAGTGGCGTTTTTGGTATGTGGTACGGCAAAGGGCCAGGCGTCGATCGTTCCGGTGATGCGCTCAAACACGGTAATGCCTACGGTTCCTCTCCACACGGTGGAGTGCTGGTTATCGCCGGAGACGATCATGGCTGTGTTTCTTCTTCCATGTCCCATCAATCTGATCTCAGCATGATGGCTTGGAGTATGCCCATCTTGCATCCTGCATCAGTTGCCGACTATATGAGTGTCGGTTTATGGGGTTGGGCGGCATCACGTGTGAGCGGTGCATGGTTCGGTTTCAAGGCAATCAGCGAAGTGGTAGAAAGCGGTGCCATCAGAGAAAGCCAGCCACTCCCTGATTATCAAATTCCACAAGTTGATCCTGGCCCCGATGGGCTGCATTGGCGCTGGCCTGATCTCCCCGGCCCGCAAATTGAAAAGCGTCTGGCCTATAAACTGAAAGCTGTCGAAGACTTCGCTAAACTTAATCCCATTGATTACCTACTCAGCCCTTGTGAACATCCACACGCTTTATTAGTCACTGTTGGCAAAGCCCATAAGGATGTTATGGAAGCCCTGCGTGTCGGGGGATTAACACCTTCTGAACTGGCTCAACAAGGGGTCGCCTTTCTCCATGTCCGTTTGGTTTATCCTTTATCACCACTTCTCAGTGAACTCGCTACCCAGGTCAGTCATATTTTTGTCATTGAAGAAAAAGCCGCTATCGTTGAAATGCTGCTGGCGCACCGATTAGTTCAATTACAAAAAAGTATCAACCTGATAGGTAAGCATAACCCTCTTGGACAGAAATTATTACCTACTGATGTTGAGCTACGCCCTTCTCGGGTTGCCTCCCCACTTGCGGGATGGTTACAACAATTCAATCTCTCTCTCTCCGTGCCACCAGAATGGTCAACCGCGCCCATTCAACACAATGCCACTTTGCCTAAACGCACCCCTTATTTCTGCGCAGGATGTCCTCACAGCACTTCAACTCGCTTACCAGACGGCAGCCAAGCCCAACCGGGTATTGGATGTCATGTCATGGCCTCGTGGATGGATCGCAATACCGGGAATGGTATTTTACCCATGGGGGGAGAAGGTACCGACTGGATCGGGCATTCCCCATTTGTGAACCGTTCCCACGTCTTTCAAAATCTGGGGGATGGCACCTATTTTCATTCTGGTCACTTAGCCATTCGCCAATCAGTCGCCGCAGGGAGCCATATTACTTACAAATTGCTGTTCAATGATGCTGTGGCGATGACGGGCGGGCAGCCTCTGGATGGAAATATCACCCTATCGCAAGTGGTTTCTTTGATGCTGGCAGAAGGTGCGAAAGAAGTGGTTGTCGTGACGGATGACCTTAGTAAGTACAAAGGTAAAAATAACCTTCCTGCCAACGTGAAATTCTATGAGCGAGACTATCTGGAAGATGTCCAAAAACACCTTCGAGATATCGCTGGTGTCACGGTGCTTATCTACGATCAAACCTGTGCCACAGAGTTGCGTCGTAAAAGAAAACGTGGCTTGGTGCCAAAAGTAACGCGCCGCGCCGTTATCAATGAATGGGTTTGTGAGGGATGTGGTGACTGTCAAATACAGTCAAATTGCCTTGCCGTTATTCCGGACAAAACGCCTTTAGGCACCAAACGAAAGATAGACCAACATGTTTGCAACTCAGATCTATCCTGCCTGAAAGGATTTTGCCCCAGTTTTATCACTGTCGAAAATGCCAACCCACGCGCAGATCTCAGCAAACTCATCCCACATGATGAGTTAGATAAAATTATCCGTCAGTTACCACAGCCAACACTGGCTTCTGCCGAAACACCTTATGAAATCCTGTTAGTCGGTATTGGCGGTACGGGTATCGTCACCGCAGGGCATTTACTCTCAAATGCCGCACAATTAGATAATTGCTTCGTCAATCTGCTCAATTTTACCGGTTTTGCCCAAAAAGGTGGGGAGGCAATAACCCATATTCGGTTATGCCATAACAAGGATAATCTGCATCAAGTCAGGATTGATCGTGGCCGTGCTAATCTGGTTATCGCCGCGGATTTAGTGGCGGCAACAGGGCAAAACTCACTGGAAGTGATGTCGAGGGGATCAACAAAATGCATACTGAACACCCACGAAACACAAATCGGCATGATGCTTCGCTCCCCTATGCTGGATTTAGATCACCCAAAAATGTCAGATACCCTAAATCAACACACGCAGACATTACTTTCCATTGATGCAGAAATGATGGCAGCGCATCTTGTCGGCGATAGGAACCAAACAAATATCATATTAATAGGTTATGCCTGGCAACTCGGCAAACTCCCAATCACATTATCTTCCATCAATACTGCCATTCAAGAACTGGGCGCTTCAGCAGATAATGCACGGCGGGCTTTCTGGACAGGCCGCATTGCGGCGATACAACCCGATATTCTGCAAAAACACCTCAATATCACTCCACCAGAAAAGATAAAAAACCTGGATGATCTCATTATGCATCGCTATCAATGTCTGGTTGACTATCAAAATGAAAAATATGCGATGCGTTATTTCAGCCGCATTGCCCAAGTTCAAATGGCCGCTCAACAGATCAATGCAGAAGAAATTACCCAATCTATAGCTGAAAATTTATTCAAACTGATGGCGTATAAAGATGAATACGAAGTTGCCCGACTCTACGTCAAAACCGGTTTTTTCGATAAGCTCCGATCACAATTTGATAATACCGATACCATTCGTTTTCATCTTAGTCTTCCCTTCTTCAATCGCAAAGATCCCCGCACAGGCCAGCGAGGAAAAAAGGAATACGGCTCGTGGATCATTCCTGTATTCCACTTCCTTGCTACATGTAAGCCACTACGTGGTACTGCTTTCGATATTTTTGGTTATCAGGAAGAGCGTAAGCAGGAAAGAAATTTGCTGCTTGAATATGAGCGGTTAATTGATTTTTTGATCGAAAAAATGGATCGCAACAATTTGGCAATCTGTCAGCAACTCGCGGAACTTCCCAATCAGGTACGAGGTTTTGGTCATGTGAAGCAAAAAGCGATACAACGTATGTTGGTCAGTAAAGAAGAGTTGCTGAAAGCGTTATAAAAACAGGCGACTGATAATCTGTGTGTTAATAACGAAAAAAGAGCCTAAAGGCTCTTTTTTCTATGACTTGCAAATTTCTATAAAATCTGCCGTCCTGAATTTGGAGCGGGAAACGAGACTCGAACTCGCGACCCCAACCTTGGCAAGGTTGTGCTCTACCAACTGAGCTATTCCCGCATCTATTATGCGCTGCCGTCAAACGGGCGCTTCACACCGACATAATCTTTAATTTGGAGCGGGAAACGAGACTCGAACTCGCGACCCCAACCTTGGCAAGGTTGTGCTCTACCAACTGAGCTATTCCCGCGTAAATTTTGGCGTGCTGTACTTTTGAAATTCTTCATCGGTACGGGGAGCGCATTATACGAGAAATTCTTCCTCTGGCAAGTCCCTAAAAAGCAAAAAATCGGGTTTTCTTTCTGATTGATGATTAAACAAACAAATTACCAGCTTAACCATCAACTCAGCGATTAATTTGCGTTCATTTTTGTGCTCAATACCGCATTTTATTTTTGGATAAAATGCTCACGGTAATAGACCAATTCAGCAATGGATTCCCGAATATCATCCAATGCCTGATGGCTATTTTTCTTGCTGAATCCTGATAACATCTCAGGCTTCCAACGACGAGCCAACTCCTTGAGCGTACTGACATCCAAGTAACGATAGTGAAAGTATTTTTCTAACTCAGGCATATAACGGAATAGGAAACGACGATCCTGCCCCACACTATTGCCACAAATTGGGGATTTTCCTGCCGGCACCCATTGTTCCAGAAAAGCAATGGTGGCGTTTTCAGCTTGCTCATCACTCAGCTGGCTCTGCTTTACACGTTCCACCAATCCACTGGCGGTATGCGTGCGGACATTCCAATCATCCATCAACGCCAATTGTTCATCCGACTGATGAACCGCAATTACAGGCCCCTCTGCAAGGATATTCAATTCCGAATCGGTGACAATAGTCGCAATTTCAATTATGCGATCACGCTCGGGATCTAACCCCGTCATCTCTAAATCTATCCAGATAAGATTGTTCTCACTTTTTGACATGATATATCCTAGTTTCCTTCAAAAGAGGTAGTCTGTATCTGTGATGTATCATAACGTTTTTGATCACTCACAGCGATGATCAGCAAGATAGATGAAAAAATAAGTGAGGTTCGGTGGCTAAAAGTAAACTCTCCAAAGGGCAACAACGCCGTGTGCAGGCCAATCATCAGCGCAGGCTGAATAACGCTGATGCCCAAAAACCAGAAATGGATGACAGCCAGTTTGGTGAGCCACAGGAAGGATTGGTGATCAGCCGATTCGGGCAACATGCCGATATTGAAGCCGCAGATTCTTCTGTACAGCGCTGCAATATCCGCAGGACAATACGCTCATTGGTCACGGGTGATCGCGTGGTATGGCGCCCTGCTCTGCAACGCCAGTCTGATGTCAAAATTAATGGTATCGTGGAAGCAGTTCATGAACGCGCTTCCGTTCTTACTCGTCCTGACTACTATGATGGCATCAAGCCAATTGCATCAAATATCAATCAAATCGTGATTGTTTCCGCTATCTTGCCCGAACTGTCGCTGAATATTATCGATCGCTATTTAGTCGCCTGCGAAACGCTCAATATCGCACCTTTAATCGTGCTCAATAAAATTGATATGTTGGATGCCGAAAGCCGTAAATGGATCAATGAGGTGATGGATATTTACCGTCATATCGGCTATCGCGTGCTGGAAGTTTCCAGCTATACCGGTGAAGGCATTCCTGAACTGACGACGCTGCTGGCTGACAAAATCAGTATCTTTGCCGGGCAATCCGGTGTCGGGAAATCCAGCCTGCTCAATACCCTGCTGCCTGACAATAAAGAAGATATTCTGGTCAACAATGTCTCAGATAATTCAGGTCTTGGTCAGCATACCACCACCGCTTCACGCCTTTACCATTTCCCGCTGGGGGGAGATGTGATCGACTCGCCGGGTGTCCGTGAATTTGGGCTGTGGCATCTCACGCCAGAACAGGTTACCCAGGGTTTTGTCGAATTCCGCAACTATCTGGGGGGATGCAAATTCCGTGACTGCAAACATCAAGACGATCCCGGATGTGCCTTAAGGAAAGCGTTGGAACAAGGCGCCATTGCTGAAGAACGTTTCGAAAATTACCACCGGATTCTGGAAAGTATGGCACAGGTTAAACCGCGCCGAAATTTCACAAGCGGTCAAAAATAAGGCAATAATTAACGATATCCTGACATTCAAAATAATGGCAGGTACAATAGTCGACTTTTGTCCAATTTGCCAAGAAAAGATCCAAGAGGTTGACGTGCTGGATAATTTTAAAATCAGTCTACAATATTTACTGCCAAAACAATGCATTACAAAATTGGCTGGTTGGTTTGCCAATAAAAAGGCGGGCTGGCTGACGCAGCTTGCCATTAAGGCTTTCGCCAAAGCCTATAAAGTGGACATGAATGAAGCCAAAGATCCTTCATTCACCGCTTATGCAACATTCAATGAATTTTTTGTCCGTCCGCTTAAAGATGACATTCGCCCTATCGTCAATGAAGCCCATCAGTTGGCTCTGCCGGCAGACGGCACGGTAAGCCAGCTTGGCGCGATCCGTGAAGATCAGATTATTCAAGCCAAAGGCCACTATTATACGATAGAAGCACTGCTGGCAGGGCAGCATCAACTGGCTGAACAGTTCCGTGATGGTCAATTTATCACGACTTACTTATCGCCAAAGGATTATCATCGTGTCCATATGCCGTGTGATGGCGTGCTTAAGGAGATGATCTACGTCCCGGGTGATCTGTTTTCAGTTAACCCATTGACAGCCGCCAATGTGCCAAACTTATTTGCACGTAATGAACGCGTCATCTGTTTATTTGAGACCCCATTTGGCCCAATGGTACAAATTCTGGTTGGTGCTACCATTGTTGGCAGTATTGAAACCGTTTGGAGTGGCTGTGTCACTCCTCCGCGTGAAGGTATTATCAAGCGCTGGACTTACCCGACAGAAGGTCAGGAAGGGGTTATCTCACTTAAAAAAGGAGAGGAAATGGGTCGATTCAAGCTGGGTTCAACCGTGATCAACCTGTTTGCTGCCAATCAGATTGATTTTACCAACAACTTATACAGTGGTTCACTGACCCATATGGGCGCCATGATGGCACAAGCTATCACATCAGAAGAGCCCACAGTCAATACCAGTGAATCCATGAATTAAAGATACCGTCAGCGAATTAGAACCAAGGAGCCCCTTATTGTGCGCCTGATTATCAGTTTACTTCTCAGCCTCTTGATCATGAGTCCGGCTTTTGCCTCTGTGTTGCCATTGGATGAAAATCAACTGAAACAAGAGTTAAAGCAGGTTGGAGGCAGTAAAAGCTCACAAGATTCTGAAATCGCACACGCACTTCAAGGGGCAATAAATTGGGTTAGCGAGACAAAATCGGCTAATGAGCGTACCCAGCAGTATCAACAAGCCATTGATGAATTTCCTAGAATCATCAAAGAACTACGCCAGAAAATCCTTGCTGAAAACAATGTTGTCACGCCCATTCCGGCCAATCAGACTATCAGCAATTTAGAACAGCAACTTATCCAGACCAATAACGAATGGCAGGAGCAGGGGCGCCAATTACAACACGAACAAAATAAGCTCCGGGAAATCAGTGATTCCATGGGGCAATTGCCTCAACAACAAGCTGAGGCAAAGCGCCTGCTGGCTGAAGCGACGGCTCGACGCCAGTCGCTGGACTCACCGTCCACGCCGCTGGACAAAGCGCAATTGACACTGGCGCAGGCAGAAGTCAACGCTCGTAAGGCTGTGGCCGATGAATTGGAGATAGCTCAACTTTCTGCCAATAATCGTCAAGAGATTACGCGTATCCGCGCCGATTTATACAAAAAACGCTATCAACGACTGGATGTTAAACTCCAGCAATTGCGCAGCCAGTTGAATACTCAACGCCAGCAGAAAACGGAATCTGCACTGGAGTATACGGAAATGCTGGCCGAACAAAGTGGCGGAAAATTGCCGCATTTTTTGCAGGATGAACTCCAGCAAAACCGCCAATTGTCGCAAATGCTCAATCAGCAAGCCCAGAGAATGGAAGCCATTGGGTCAAAACAGCGCAAGGCCAACAGCGAGATCCTGTCTGTTCTTCAAACACTGAATACGATCCGCGAACAAGCACAATGGCTAAACGATTCCACCGCCCTCGGCGAAGCCTTGAGAACCAGGGTCACCCATATTCCTGATATGTCAAAATCTCAGCAAATTGACAGGGATATTGTCGAATTGCGGGTCGAAAGGCTGAAATATGAGGAAATACTGGAACGCTTGCAGCGGCCTCTCGAGCAGGTATTACCTTCATATCACACCCTGACGCCAGAACAGAAGAAAGTCTACGAATCCCTTATCCGCACAAAGAAAGAGCTATTAAATTCTCTGTTATCAGGATATGACAATGAGATACTGGAACAGACACAATTTAAGGTCATCACCCACAAATTAAATGATGCCCTGAAAGAAGTTCAGGATGCGACTCACCGCTATCTGTTCTGGGTTGCGGATGTCAATCCTATATCACTCAATTATCCGCTACAGCTGGTGCAAAATTTGACGCGTCTGCTATCTCTGGATACGTTTTCTCAATTGGGTGCTGCAATCCACAACATGTTGACCAAGCAAGATACCCTGCTTTATTTACTGGGTACGTTGCTACTGGTTATTTTTAGTATTAGCTCACACCGCCAGTACCACGCTTTCCTTGAGCGTTCGAGTAATCGCATCGGTAAAGTGACACAAGATCACTTCTCTTTGACGATGCGTACCGTTTTTTGGTCTGTCATCGCGGCATTACCGCTGCCAATGCTCTGGTCAGCCATTGGTTATGGGCTGCAAAATGCGTGGCAATATCCGATGGCGACCGCAATAGGCAACGGTGTACGTGAAACAACGCCTGTTCTGTGGGTCTTTATGCTCAGTGCCGCATTTGCCCATCCCAATGGTTTATTTATCGCCCATTTTCGCTGGCCGGAAGAACGTATAAAGCGAGCGATGCGTTTCTACCGTCTCTCCATTTTCCTGATCGTGCCTCTGATGATGGCATTGATCACTTTCAATCATTATAAAGATCAGGGCTTTATCTCAACCCTCGGCAGACTGTGTTTCATCATGCTGTGTATCTCGCTGAGTTTGGTCACCAGCAGCCTGAAACGCGCCGGCATTCCACTCTATATGGACAAACATGGTTCCGGCGAAAATATCGTCAGTTCTGTGCTGTGGTGGATACTGCTCTCTGCCCCCATCCTGGCAGCACTTGCTGCGATCCTGGGGTATCTGCAAACCTCACAGGCGTTATTGGGTCGTCTGGAAACTTCGGTCGCTATCTGGTTCTTCTTACTGGTCATTTACCACATTGTGCGCCGATGGATGCTGATCCAGCGCCGCAAAATTGCGTTTGAGCGGGCAAAACAACGACGGGCGGAAATATTAGCCCAGCGTGCCAAAAGTGAAGAAGATTCTGCCAATATGAATAGCAGTGTAGAGGGTTCAATCGAGGTTGAAGAACCTGTCATCGATCTGGATGCTATCAGTGCCCAGTCGTTAGGGTTAGTGCGTTCAATCCTGACCATGACGGCACTTGTTTCACTGATCCTGTTGTGGTCTGAACTGCATTCCGCCTTCTCTTTTCTGGAAAATATCCGGCTCTGGAGCGTTAGCACAACCATCAACGGTGTTGATAGTGTTCAGTCCATTACCATGGGATCTGTGTTAATTGCCATCTTAGTGATTGTAATTACTACGCAACTGGTGCGTAATTTACCAGCTCTGCTGGAGCTTGCCCTGTTACAGCATCTGGAGCTGACACCAGGAACCGGTTACGCCATTACGGCATTGACCAAATACAGCATTACGCTCATTGGCGGCCTGGTGGGGTTCTCTCTGGTAGGGATTGAGTGGTCGAAATTACAATGGCTGATTGCCGCAATGGGAGTGGGGCTTGGTTTTGGCTTACAGGAAATTTTCACCAATATTATTTCGGGTCTGATCATCTTATTTGAAAAACCGATCCGCATTGGTGATACCGTGACGATCCGTGGTCTGACTGGCAACATCACAAAGATCAATACGCGGGCTACAACCCTGTCTGACTGGGACAGAAAAGAGATTATCGTTCCCAACAAGGCCTTTATTACAGAGCAATTCATCAACTGGTCACTGTCTGATACCATCACCCGTATCGTCCTGACCATCCCAGTGCCGGCTAATGTTGATTCAGCAAATGCGACCGATATATTAATGTCTGCCGCTAAACGCTCCCCCTTAATTCTTGATAATCCGATGCCGGAAACCTATCTGGTAGATTTGCAACAAGGCATTCAGGTTTATGAACTGCGTGCCTACGCCGCAGAGATGGGGCATCGTATGCCTGCCCGTCATGAAGTCCATCAACACATTTTGCAGGAATTCCGCAAGCACGATATCACCTTGCCATTCCCGCCATTCCAGGCGCGTGTTGATATTTTCGGGCAAGAGATCCGCAGTGCAACCACTAATTATACGGGGCGTAATCCCCCACGCAGGCCGGGAGAACTGTAACCTGATACCAACATGACCAAACGAATCCCTTTTCAGGTTAGCGGGTTACTGGCATTCAATGGCGTTTCTATTTTGGGAAACGCCATCACTGAAATTGCTATTCCCTGGTTGATTCTGGAAATATCAGGCAGCCCACTTTTGGTTGCTGGCGTGATGTCCGCCAAAATCCTTCCCTTACTCTTTTCCATTTTCTTTAGCGCTCAGTTGGTGGATAAATACGGGGCATACCGTATTTCCCTGTTATCTGATTTAGTGAATTTCCTCAGCGTGTTGCTGATCCCGCTGTTTTATTCGATGGATATCCTGCACTTTTATTTGTTGGCGGTTTTACTGATATTTTCCACTATCTTGGATTCCCCTGGACGCCTGGCAAAAGATATTATTTTGGCGAAAGAGATTAAACAGAATAAAAGTGAACATGAGTTGATCAATGGGATTAACAGTACGATTGAAAATATTTGCGATCTGATTGGCCCAGCCGTTGGCTCACTGCTTATTGCCACACTTGGCACGATCAATGCTCTCTATTTCGACGCAGTGAGTTTTTTAGTTGTAGCACTGGGAATAATGATTCTAAAAAAACATTTTGTGGCCAATGTTAATGAAGTCACTCAAGCGCCCGCCCTACCACACCATTATTTCCTCGAAGCATTCAGATACATTAAATCTGCAAAAACACTTTTCGCTGTACTAATTATCAGTTCAGTCGTGAATTTTGTTATCTCGCCGTTTTTGATCGTTTATTTACCCTATGTGAATAAACAAGAATTTAATTCCGTTTTAAGCCTCGGTGTTTCAATGACCTGCTTTGGCGCAGGAACAACGCTCTCGGCGTTACTCTATGGTATCTATGGCAAATATTTTTCTGGTAACCGTATTATCATTGTCGGCTACAGCTTATTGACGTTATGCCTGATATCTCTGAGCCTATTTAACGGACAATATGCCTTGTTCCTCCAGCTTTTCGCGATTGGCATGTGCATTGGTTTTTCTGCTCCCGTTGAAATCACGCTAATTCAACGTCAAGTACCAGAAAATTTGTTTGGCAGGATCATGACGTTATTCTCTTCTACACGGTTCCTCTCTGTGCCTGTAGGATATCTCTGTTTTGGTGCCTTGCTGGAATCCCGCCTTGCCGAACAAACGCCATTGATCATGGCGGCCGTGGTATTGGGGGGATTGGTGAGTTATTGGCTGGTGCGTAAGGAACGTCAATGAAAACTGCTATTTTTCCGGCGAATAAACCATTACAGCATAATAGTCCTTTACCCCTCTATCGCCAGATATACCAACGCCTTATGCAAGCCATCAGCCAAGGAATATTAAAACCAGGGCAACGGATACCTTCTATTCGTACATTATCCAGTGAATTACACGTTTCACGTAGTACGGTTGAATCCGCCTATACACGATTACTTGAAGAAGGCTATCTGGAAGCCAGAGGGCAAGCCGGTACGGTGGTTTCCCCACGGCTTGCTGACACACCTTCACCGCCTGCAACACAAATATTTCCTGTTTCGGATAAAACAGATTTATCGTTATTCGATTCGGCTGCATTAACGCAACCACTGACTTATCAACTGGGATTACCTGCGCTGGATCTTTTTCCCCGTAAGTTATGGAATACACTGACAGCTAAACATATCCGCTTGCAAAGCCGGCATATGTCTTATCCGCAATCTGCGGGTTATCCGCCATTGCGGGAAGCCATTGCCGCTTATCTGCAATTATCACGGGGAATAAATTGCACCCCACAACAAGTTTTTATCACTGCGGGGTATCGCGGGGCGCTCAGTCTTATCGGCCAGGCTGTTCTAAAACCGCAAGATCAAATCTGGCTTGAAGATCCCTGTTTTCCGCCCGGTTATCATTTACTGACCCAAATGGGCGCCGAGATCGTTCCCGTACCCGTTGATCAAAATGGAATCAATATCGCCATAGGTAAAACGCTCGCACCGAATGCACGTTTCGCACT
>NZ_JAQRFJ010000077.1:0-12351 GCF_028599065.1 Xenorhabdus sp. PR6a
ATTATTTAGGAGAGAAGAGCAATTGGCATATAGGCTTCACTTCTGTACTTTCTCCAAATATCTTCAACCAGATTAGAAAATTTTTAACTGATAAACTGGGTAGCGACGCTGTCTCATTTACTTATGGTTATTCAAAAAAATTAAGCGATTTGGTATCTAAAAAGAAACTTGATTTGGCAATAATAGGAACACCATCCCCAATACCTGAATTCGATTATAAGTTACTTCATTTAGCTACAGAGAGAATGTATGTAGCGATATCTAAGAGCCATATTTTATCATCGAAAGAAGAAATAAGCCTGATTGACCTTAAAAATGAATATCTATTTTGGTTCCAGAGAAATGAAAACAAAGAATACTACGACAAGTGTGAATATTATTTTCTTTCAAGAGGTTTTAATATGAAAAGAAAGCAAGATCCCGGTGACAACCACATTTTATTGTCTTTAATATCAGCTGGTGAAGGGTTTTCAATTGTTCCTCATTCAATTACGCTTAATGAAAGGTCTAATTTGGCTTACATACCCCTCATTGAGAAAGAGTCGGAAGAGTTAAACATTAAAATCCAGATGATCTATCGTTCAGACATCGATTTTACTCATGAAAATCTTATAAATGACATTCATCGAGCTCATGCCAGTATAAATAACTAAACTCATATTTAACAATCGCCATCTTAATTACGGATATTAAAATGGAATACTTATCTCCCTCGCTTTCAGTTATAGATTTAACGAATAAATTAGACTCTATTTTTTTAGAGTCGATTACAAGAAAAAAGCTAAATAGCTTTTCAAAATGGTAGGAGTATCAAAGAAACTCGATCCTAAATTTGCGAAATTTTTGTTCCCAAAATACAAAATCATAGAAAAAAGGATCGAGTCCTGCTTATCATACCATCCGGTTTTCTGGCGCTGGGTTTTCACACTCACCTTAACTTTTTATTATTTTTCAGCATGTTAATGGCTATTTTCCTAACTTTGTTCCAGCCCAGTCGCGCTGCTTCCAGTTTACATTCTGAACTAAAACGTCTTTGCATAATGTCACCTGTTTATTGTTGAAGTGAGAATATCACCTCCATGACGGTGACCAAAATCATTGGACCACATCAGTACAAACAGCGCATTTTTTACTAATTGGATAAAATAAGAACAATAAATTCCTAACTGATTGATTGAACTATGCCCACTCTATTTTTCATGTGAAATCCTTCTGTTAATACCTCGGTTGTCTATGTCACAATGTTCAATTAAACACAGCTTGAGGGTATTAAGGCCATGCTGTGAGAATAAATTGGATACAACTATGGAAGAAAAAATACAAGCCACTCACACTCCCGAAACGGGAGATTCGCATCTGAAGCGAAGTCTCACCAACCGACATATACAGTTAATCGCAATTGGTGGTGCCATTGGTACTGGCCTGTTTATGGGATCAGGTAAAACTATCTCTCTTGCGGGGCCGTCGATCATTTTTGTTTATATGATCATAGGTTTTATGCTGTTTTTCGTTATGCGGGCAATGGGAGAGTTATTACTTTCTAATTTGCATTATAAGTCGTTTAGTGATTTCTCTGCGGATTTACTGGGGCCGTGGGCTGGTTTTTTTGTGGGCTGGACTTATTGGTTCTGTTGGGTAATTACAGGCATAGCAGATATTGTTGCTATCACGGCTTATGTTGGATATTGGACACCCGACTTTCCAGAATGGGGAACTTCGCTTCTTTGTGTGCTGGTATTGTTAACTCTGAATCTTGCGACCGTAAAACTGTTTGGGGAACTGGAGTTTTGGTTTGCCATGATCAAAATCATTGCCATTATTGCCTTGATCGTGACCGGGGGCATCTTGATTGGCATGAATTTTCAATCACCGGCAGGGCATGTTGCCGCCATTTTTAATGTCTGGAATGATGGGGGTGTGTTCCCTATGGGGTTAAGCGGCTTCTTTGCCGGGTTCCAGATAGCGATATTTGCTTTTGTGGGTATTGAGTTAGTAGGAACTGCCGCAGCGGAAACTAAAAACCCAATGAAATCCTTACCAAAAGCGATTAATGCTATTCCAATCCGCATTATCACGTTTTATGTGTTGGCGCTGATTGTCATTATGTCGGTCACACCGTGGCGAGCCATCAGTGCGGATAAAAGCCCTTTTGTGGAATTGTTTGTCTTGATCGGATTACCCGCTGCCGCCAGCATTGTTAACTTTGTGGTTCTGACTTCTGCGGCATCTTCGGCCAACAGCGGAGTTTTCTCTACCAGCCGGATGTTGTTTGGTCTGGCGAAAGAAGGAGATGCTCCAAAGCAATTTAGCCGTCTTTCCCGTCGTTCGGTTCCTGCATCAGGGTTGATCTTTACTTGTCTGTGCCTCTCTTTTGGCGTCATTTTGATCTATTTTATCCCCGATGTGATGCGAGTTTTTACTCTCGTGACAACCGTTTCTGCAATTCTATTTATGTTTATTTGGAGCATGATTTTATGTTCCTATCTGGCCTATAGAAAACGTCGCCCAGAGCTGCATCAGGCCTCGGTATATAAGATGCCATTTGGTGTTGTGATGTCTTGGGTATGCCTGGCTTTCTTTGCTTTTGTCTTGGTATTGCTCTCCTTACAGCCAGATACGCGTCAAGCGTTAATCGCCACACCCATTTGGTTTATCATTCTTATGATCGGGTTTCAGATTGTGAAAAAGCGTAAAACCCGCCTTGCTCGCTAAGTAAAAAATTCCGTCAATTAATCTGTAATGGCTCAAATACTGGGCCATTCTTTTATTTTAAACAGGCATGAGCGTACCTTGATGGAATCTCAGTTGCCATTGGTAGGTTAAAGATAATTGCCAAATTGATGAACGAAGTGCTTGATTAAATGGGTTGCCAGTTCGATCTATTTCATAAGATTGATAAGTGAGCAATGCAATATTTCCATCAAAAAAGGTCATAGAAAAGTCTTTCGAGAAAATCTGGAAAGTAGTTTTTATTTCTGCGGTTAATACATCGAATATATCTTTTTTAGTATAAACATAACCTGATTTACTGATTTCCAGAAAATCATCGTGTAATACCATGTTTAGCCAATCGGCATTATTTCTTTTTTTACCATGAAGGCTCACTTCAAGATTTTTGAGTAATGCAAAGATAGCTACGCTTTCCTGAACCATATAAACTCCAGAGAAAATAAAGAGTATAAACTAACATTACTGATAGGTTGAGTGATTACGTTAAACAAATATTTAATACGCTATTTACATTTATTTTTTATCAGGTAGTTATAAAAGGGTCAAGCTGAAAAGAGGTCTGTATGGAAATTATAATTAGGGCAACTGAGCCAGAAGATGCAGAGCATTACCAACGAATTTTTAGTCACCCTGATGTTTACTCGAATACGTTACAACGCCCATGCCCTTCGAATGAAATGTGGCGGGAACGTTTAAAGCTAAATAAAACGCAAGGAGATATTGATTTTGTGGCTGAAGTCAATGGCAAGGTTGTCGGCACAATAGGGCTATTTACCCGTGCTAATCCAAGACGCAGACACACAGTGGGGATAGGTATTGGTGTTGATGCGGCTTATTTTGGTAAAGGCATTGGTTCAAAGATGATGGCTTTTGTAATTGATTATGCATTCAATTGGTTAGGTTGTATCAGAATTGAATTAGAAGTTTTTGCTGATAATGAAAAAGCGATTTCCCTGTATAAAAAATTTGGTTTTGAAGCTGAAGGGATAAGGCGTATGCAGTCATTAAGAAAAGGTCAATATTGTGATGTGATGGGAATGGCTTTAATCAATAGCCGGCTTGCATGATGTTTTTAGAGCTTATGGTTTTTAGCGCTTATAGTAGTAAATTGGATTGGGGAAGCATCGGTTTGATTGCTTCCTTTTTTAGATTGAGTTAAAAGAAATTTGTCCTTATTTAAGCGTTAGAATCCTCGTTGTAATATCTTGCATTCGTATTCTTGTGAATTTAGTTGAGTTTGTAATTGTGTTATAAGGGTATTTTGTTGATTAAATTTATTACAGATAAATAAATCAAGCGCTGCATAGTGATATTCAGGCCATGTATGTATTGTGAAATGTGATTCTGCTAATATTATCACACCACTGACTCCCCAAGGTTTAAATTCATGGAAATGATGAGTGACAATATTTAGTTTACATTTTTGGGCAACATCAAGCATAATTGATTCAATTGTAGCGATAGATTTTAATTTATTGCTATCACAATGTTTCATCTCTAGTACAATGTGAGTACCAAGTTGTCTGGTCTCAAATTGTTTATTCGTCGGTACATGAATCTTTTCTTGCCCCCGATATTGAAATTTTGTTCCATCACATTGATCACAGCCCGCTTCTATCAATTTCTCTATTGTTAATATGTTTTTTCCATATCCAATGGTCAGCATATGATGACATGATTTGCATCGATAAAATTTCACACGTGGATTAAGTTCTCCTGTATATATTTTATTGGAGTAAGCACTGTTTTCTGGAATTGTTGAATATGTGTTCTCTGTTATAGAAAGTACATAGAGATCGCTGACATTGCCGATAATACTGCCACCATGATATTGGTTGAATTGTGGATAAATATTCTTGACGAGCAAGTTTTGTTCGTGGAATAATCGTTGTATTTCACGATGTTGTTCCGGTCTTTTTTGTCCAAATGATAATAATATTTCACTATTATCATTTTTAGCAAAACTAATTGCACGTGATAAGAATAACTTTAGCCCGCTCAAAGTATAGGGAGGATCAGTTAAAATAATATCAAATTGCTTTTTATATCCATTGGGATTTTTTAGATCTATGTACTCAGTATTAATAACGAAATCATTTTGTTCTGATATGGATTTTATAAAATCCAATAATTCTTTATCGATGTCTTTCACAGAAACATTTGGTGAATTACAGTGCCCCAATTTTTTGAGTGCCATCATTAGTGCTAAAGAAGTCAAATCATCATCACCTAAAAACAACACCTTTTGTTTAAATATACAGGGGTTTTTAAGTAATAACATAACCCTGCGTATTGACGTTTCTAGCGTTGCATGAGCTTGATCTAACATGACATTGACTTGTGGACGACATTCGTATATAGGCTTCAATAATGTTATGAGTTCGGCCTCAAATTCTTTCATATTCTCAGCTATTAATAATGAAGCATATTGAGTTATATTAACAGTCTCATATCCAAGTTGATTTTTTATATAGGTAATTCCTGTGGAATTTAATTTAAAAGTACCTTTGTTATCAGCAAAATTGAACTTTATTAATTCTTTCTTAAAGGCGGATACAATAGGAATGGGTAATCCAATTTTTAATGATAAGGATTTGTTTGATATGTTTTTATCTAAATACAAATGTATCAGTAACTTCTCTAATACTTCAATAGAGTGAGTTAATGTCATATTATCTTTTATAAGGTACAGAATATTATTCATAGAACTCTCTTTTATTTTTTGAGGCCAATTCAGTAAGGTAATTAAAATGAGTGTCGATCAATTCAATGGTTAGAATGCCGGTTAGAGCCATTACTGTGAGCCCTTCCAGAATCAGAAAGATTTGTTCTGCTTGCTTTTGGTCAAGACCCGTCAATTGTATAATGATGCGAATATTGGAATGATATATCTCACGTGCTATATGGCTATCATCTTTTTGTGATTCTTGGATCATAAACTCATATCCAGCGACTCGAATAGTATTGCGAATATTCAATAGGGCTTTTTTCTCATTTTCTAAATATTCAGTGAAATCTTTAACCCCATTTTCTGCCAGGTCTGAATTCATTTGGCGCACTAGTGCGATGAAAACTTCTTTAGTCGATTGGAAGTAACGATAAACTCCACCTCGGCTGAGACCGCATTCACTGATAATATCCGTCATTGTGACTTGATTATAACCTTTTTTAATAAAAACACTCAGTGATTGTTTTAAGATATATTGTTGTGTTTTTTGTGCTTTCATTTATTTTTCCGCCATTAAAACGACATCTATGTCACTTTTGTAATTAAATTTATATTAAATATTATTAATTTGCAATAAAGAACTCTGTTTATATTGGATAGCTCATCAGGTTGTTTTTTATTGAAATAACTTCAATGTAAAATAATAAACCACATTTATTTTTTATTGGATGATTTATCTTTTGTTATCTACCCAATAAAAAAATGCTAACAATCCCAGAGAGACAGTTCTGGCATCTTAGGCTATGCTTGGCCTGAAAGTTTAGCTTGATTCTGAAAAACTACATCTGCCAAAAAGTCTGCAACTTTTCGTATTCTGGGAGAATGAGCTAAATCAGATTGAATAACCAACCAGATGGGTTTATCTATGCCCAAATCAGGCGAAATACAAGTCAGCCCAGTGTCATTGGCGGCAATATGAGGTAGTACGGCTAATCCCAAACCCGCATTTGCCGCTGCAATTTGAGAACAAATCGATGTTGTTGCAACCGAAAGTGGACGCCCTTGCAGGGCTTGTTTAAGCCAATTAACTGAAGGGAACCTCTAAAAACTCCCAATACAAAAAATAAGGTCAATTTTGCCCTCACCAATAAATGTCGGTTTGTCGCAAACGGTGTATCGAACCATCGGCAATGGCCGTAACCAAATTCCGGATATGTCATTTTTCCAGTCCGGTAGAAATTGGTTCAAAATGCCGGATGGTATCCAGTCATCGGGATTAATCTCGAAATAATTCCTAGGATCTGGCGAAATATTGCGGCATGGGAAATAGCGGCCACCTGAAATCAAGCCGCATGATTCCTTCACCCCTTCCGCTTTCGTGTGGGCGATAATGTCTTGTTCAATCATGGTATTAACCTAACTTATTGGCACCCAAAAAGCCGCCAAAGGGCAGGGATAGAGGGCGGGGAAATCGGCAAATGCAGCCGCTGTATTTCTTTGAGCAACGGTCTTTGAGTGGGTTTGTGGTTGGCTGGTCCTTCTCGTCTGCCACTGGTGGGCCATCATAGCCGCAATCAGCAGAGCGATATTGCCAACAACAAATATCAGCCTGAATCACGCGCGCCGGAATCAAAGCACCGTCCGTTTCACTGGGTAACGCCAGCACATACGTCACAAAATCCGCATTGGAATCCTGTTTTTGCTCTATCAAATACTTGCTGACCGCTTCCCGTGTGGGGTCGGCCTGTGGGTTACCATTGGGAAAATTAACCGCATCAAGATAAATTTCTGGTACTTGGTGACGTGTGACCACCGCGCCCAGCGCATCATGGAAATCTTGATTAATGGCGGTAATAAAGCCGTTAATATTGGCAAAAACCATTTTCGGTCTGGAACTTGGTCCCTTGCCGTTCATCTCAAACCCGGTCACTTCAACCGGATAAGCCTCATAGCGCATACCCTGCCAAATTACTGGCTGTAACTTTCCGTTCATGCCATCATGAAATCGGTAGATGTCCCCGCCAAATGCCGTTAAATCAATTTCATACAAATTAAGAATCGCGTTCTGGCTCAAATCAGTAACCGCAATCCGCATTTCCTTCGGGATATCTCTCATGCCACCACCTCCTCAAATGTACAGTTCACAGACCAGATCACCCGCTGACGGTTGACCGTCCATGAACGGCAAACAAACGTGCGCAACTGGTTATCGTCACTGGTGCGCCATGTGAAGGATTCCACTGCACCCCGTGCCCGCAGAAATGCGTCAATCGCCCGCCCTGTGTCGGCTTGTTTGATAAAGTTAAGCTGGTAGCGTTTTAGCTGGTTATTGATCCCGTCTTTGAGGCGCTGTTCATAACCATCGCCGAACCGGATTACTTTGACACGCGGTTCGTTCGTCACCTCATAATGATCCTGAGGACGCCATGTAAATTCTGGTTTTGTCATATTTCACCTATAAAAAAACCCTCAAAAGAGGGTCATTCGCTAAGCATCCCACCCGGTCTGCTCTCATCCGCCAGAACATCATAAATGGTCTTTCTCACCATTCCTGACACTAGCCGTGCATCCTGTTCGGAAAAGTTGCCCTGCGTCTGGACATTAAACGAAACGTTAATACTACCCACCGACACACCACTGCCGCCTTTACCCATTTCCCGGTTACTGACCACCTTACCCCTGTCACCCGGTATCATGTATTGATGACCATTGCTGGCTTTAAATATCTCCGGCTTGTTATTTTCACCAATCCGGTATGCCCCGTTCGGACTGACCGGACCGCCGTTCTTACGGGCACCCAGTAACGCAATCATGGCAGGCACAGCCGTTGCCATTGCCATCATGCCGAATGTCGCCGCCGTTCCCATTGTTGCCACACTGGTAGCGGCGGCGGCGGGTGCCATTGCTGTAGTAATTGTCGCACCTGTCGCAACAGACGATGCGGCTGCCACTTTGTTAGCTGCCACTCCCATGACCATGTTTTTAACTTGCTGAATTCCCATCTGAACCAATGCGCTAACTGCCTCGTTTGTGATGGTCAATGCAAGATTACGCATGGCATCGTTGGCGGTCTGAGTACCTGTCAATAATCCGGTGATAGCATTAGCAGAACGTGAACCTAATGCGTCCAATGAATCAGCCAAAAATTGGTTTGCCTGACTTTGGTTACGCCATATTTCCCACGAAGCATTTTGTCTATCCTGCTCATATTTGGTATTGGCAGCATTCATTAGTTCGATGCCACGTTGAGTTAACTCACCTTTTTCTGTTTCGAACTGGCGGATTAACTCAAGTTGTTTAGCATGACGGTTATCCAGTTCCTGAATGGGGTCAATCTGTGCGGTTAACTCTTGCTGAGGGGTGATAACTTTACTTGCTTTAGCGTTTACAATAGCTTTTGAGTAATTAGCAGCAATTTCCAGTCTGCGCTGGTTGTATTGCTCTTCTGTTACCAGATCTCTTTTAAACATTCTTTCTAACTGCTCACTCTCTTCCTTTCTAATTTTCTCCACTTTGGCAAAAGCATCTATCTCAAGGGTATATTCTTCATCCTTGGCTCGCTGATTTATTTCATATAGTTTTGATGCGGTCGTTTCTGCTTGAACAATTTGTTCAGGAGTAACTTTGCTGCCAAGTGATTTAACCGCATCATACTTAGCCATCTCAATACTGCCTTCTTTGTATCCAGTATTAAGTCTATTTAAGGCTTCCTGCTGACGTTTTAATGCTTCTGCGGCTTCATTGGTTGACTTGGTTGATTTTTTATTAGATTTTTTTGATGCTTCTCCGTTTTCCCATATTTGTGCATATGTTTCTTTCAATATGTTAATGGCATTTCCATCTGTGGTGCCTGCATCCTCAGCATCATATTCTGCTTGCTGTTCAGCTCTAGCCTTTCCTTCTAGTTTGCTCAAAGCGAGACGTCTTTTTGCTTGCTTTATTAATTTTTCGCCTTCTTCACCCCCCCAGTTTATTTTGAGATATTCAGCATTGAATTCCTTTAATTCACCGGTTGCCATGCCCAAAATTTGAGCAAAATGATCTTGAGCACCTGTAATTCTTGCTATTGAACTTATAGCCTTATCATGAGATTCTGCATTTTCCTTAGCGGCTTTCATTTGCTCAACGATAGTTTCATTAACTCGCTTATATATTAGCGCCAAAAATCCTTCTGCATCAGCTAATTTTGTTTTCTTGGTATAAATTTCTCCCGCTAATTCTTTTGCTTTCCTGACATTCTTATTATAATTGACCATGTGACCATTATTTTGATCTGTAGTTACTCCAAATTTAACAGCTAAATCCCAATACTTCTTTTGCTCTCTATCTGCTTCCTTAAGTTCTTCCTCTAGATCATTCATTTCATCCTTTAAGTTTTTTATATACTCTATCGTTTTGGCTCCAGATGCCTCTGCCTGTACGTTATTCATTTCTTTTAATTTTTTAATAACATCAGGCAAGGTTTCTCCGAACTCCATAGATGCTTGTTTTGCTTGCTGAACCTGCTGGTAATAATAGAATATTGCTCCACCAGCCAACATTGCAGCCCCCATAGGCCCACCAACTAAAGCAAGCGCCCCCTTTAACCCTGTCAAGGTTACGCTAGCCGCTCTATTTGCCACAGTTGATCGTTCTGTCGCTGCCGTTTCTGCGTTTTTGGCTTGGACATAAGCCGCTGACGCAGCTATGGCGACCGATTTTTTAGCATTGAGATTGTCCAATGCAAATGCTTCTGCCGCACTGCCTTTTGCAACGCTATACTCGGCCTGAGCGAGATTTAACGCGGAAACAGCAGCATCTTTATCAGCCCAAGCCCTTCTTGTTATAGTTTGTGCTGCATATAATTCATTTTGAGCAGTAACCTGAGCCGCTCTTGCCGCATTAATAGAAGCAGCAGCAAGAGCTATCTTGTTTTGCGTTGCTAATGCCAAAGCACCTACCAATCGCCCCCCTATTACTCCAGCAACGACTAAAGCCACATTTGATACAAGATCCATATTTTCGCTGACCGTTACCAAGGTACTATTAAATGTTTTAAGTACTGTCTGAACCGTCGTGGATTGACCAAAGAACTGAGTCAGATTATTACTTGCTATTTGTATAGACTGACTCATTGTCGCTGATGTTTTATCAAATTCCTTAGCAATAGTTCCGGCCTGAGCCAGTAAAGCCTTCGATACAACCTCCGATGTTAATTTTCCCTCCGCTGCCATCTTTCTTAACTGACCAATATTAACGCCAAGGTGATCACTCAACGCCGCAATTAAACGGCTCCCGTTCTCAGACATAGAGTTAAACTCTTCACCCCGCAGAACGCCGGACGCCATAGCCTGCGAGAATTGAATCATGGCACTTGATGATTCCGCAGCAGTTGCACCTGAAACCACCAACCCTTTTGCTACAGTCTCGGTTAATTTCGCCACATCATTAGCCGACATACCATAACTACGGGTGGCTCTTTCAAGGCGACCATATAGCGCAGCGGTGGAATCCAAATCTGCACGGGCGTTCTGGCTGATATTGAAAACACGCTCGGTTACTTCCGCCAACGTTTCATTGGTTTTAACGGCGTTAACCAGTTTGTTATTCACCACAACCCATGCATCGGCATAACTGGCTATTTTCTCAACGGAGAGTGCAGCAGTTACCGCAGTGGCAGCCCGTGACAAACTGAGTAATACTTTCTCTGTTCCTTGCACTGAACGCCCTGTTTGGTTGAAGCGTTGCTCCACTTGCCCCATGCCCGAATCCAGTTGCCGCTGTGCTGTCAGAAGTTGAGCCACATCCATTGAAACCTGATAAACAATATTGCCTACCTGCGTTGTCATTTTCCGATCCCCCTTAAAACAGAAAACCCCGCCGAGTGGCGAGGTTATGATTAGTGAATATGGTTATTGCCAGTTTTTAGGATAAGCCATCAGGCAAATCGATTATATTTTTAGCAAAGGCAGAGAGTAATCACAAAAAAAAGCCCGTTATCACAGTGAGCTTTTCTTGGCGTTTTCAATCTCTTCCTTACACTCCTTATGATTCTCAAAAGTATATTGCAGGAAAAGATACCCTTCTGAATCACTATCAGCCCTAGCTCCTAATGCAATAAAATTAAGGTTATTTTTTTGTAAAGCCTCACTTTTAGATTCCCACTCTGCTGATAGGAATCTTTCTTCTTTATATAATCCCATCATCCAATCTTGTGGTTCTTTCCATATCGAACCAGACAGTAAGAAATCAGTCTTTTCACCCTTCCCATATATCGAGTCAAGAGAGGTTTTAAGATCTTCAAACTTGGATTTTAATGACAGACCATGGCTATCGGTTTTGATATCTTTACCAATAGCACGTATTTGGCAAAGTCCAACTGTTGGGGAAATCAAAAGTCCATATGAACCAAATTCATTATTATTTTTGGGCAAATTATCTATTAAATAAAGATTTACGCTGCCTTTAGCCGGGGTAAGCGTGCTGCCTGTCATATCTTCAATATTTTTCTTAGTTAGCCCTGCTTGTAGCCCAAAAGGGCCATCTGCTGGCGGTAGCCGCTTCTGTTTAGTCTCGTTTTTATTGGCTGAAATACCAGTTGAGGTGGATAGATTATCTTGGTTAACGCTAGATGCTTTTACAGTAGCCAATCCATATTTAGCTGACAGATATTTTTGTTGTAACATAGCCAAAGTTTGCTCTTGAGCAGCAACTGCTGATAATTTCATTGCTTGCACTAAACCACCGCTATATTGAGCAGCATCGTTTTTCGCTACCTCTATGTCAGATTTTAGATTTTCAATTTCTGTTTTTATAGCTTCAACCACTTCGGGTTCTGGCTTTAAGCTACTTACTATAACTTCAATTTTAGCACCAGACTCTATTGCATTAATTCTTTGCTGTAACAATGCCTTATTTGTTTCTAAAACTTCAAGCCGTGCTCCAATCAATGATTTGATAAGGCCGCCAGAATA
>NZ_JAQRFJ010000078.1:0-12089 GCF_028599065.1 Xenorhabdus sp. PR6a
AAGATGTGGATACTGTTGGTGGTAATTTTTTTGCCTTTGCATAATATAATATCGTCAATTTGCCTATTTTCAGCCGGAATCAAACATAGCGTGATGAACATCCCTTTAAACTCTGGAGCAGGCTGAGAATAAATAAAAATATCGGATAAAATATCCGTCACTATGGCTCCATAAAAATATTCACCATCCAAATAACATCACAAAACGATGTTATCGAAACACCGGATAATAACCTAATTTTATAACAGGTTAAAATAAGAAAAGCGCTTTTAAATATACGCATATTTGAAATTGATTATTATAATTTTAATTGTCACTCTTCGTTATAAATAATATTATGACCGAGGAGTAATTTCCTCAGTCATAATATTAATCGCTATTTATTCTTGTTAATCAGCGATAACAACATCTTCATTTAATACCAGCGACAACAATGCCTGACGGGCGAAAATGCCATTCCCCGCTTGCTGGAAATAGTAAGCATAAGGGGTTTTATCGACATCTACCGTGATTTCATCAATGCGCGGCAGCGGGTGCAGCACTTTCAGGTTCTCTTTGACATCCACCAGATCCGCCGCGCGCAGAACGAATTGGGCTTTGATATTGGCATATTCGGAAGGATCAAGGCGCTCTTTCTGGACGCGCGTCATATACAGAATATCCAGTTCAGGCAGGACATCTTCAAAGTTATTGTGCAGGCTGTAACTCACCTGTTTTTCTTCCAGCATATGCAGGATATAGCTTGGCATCGCCAGGGCATCTGGCGCGATAAAGCAGAAATGGTTGCCACTAAATTTCGCCAGCGCCTGGGTCAGCGAGTGAACAGTCCGGCCATATTTTAAATCACCGACCATCGCGATTTTCAGGTTTTCCAGCCTGCCCTGCGTTTCCTGAATGGTGAACAGGTCGAGCAGCGTCTGGGTCGGATGCTGGTTTGCACCATCGCCGGCGTTAATAATAGGGATATGGCCGGAAAACTCCGAAGCCAGTCGTGCCGCCCCTTCCTGTGGGTGACGCATGACGATCGCATCGGCATATTGGCTGATGATAGAAATGGTATCTGCCAGCGTTTCTCCCTTTTTACCCAATGAAGTATTGCTGCTGTCAGCAAAGCCCACGACGGAAGCGCCGAGTCGCTGAATCGCGGTTTCAAAAGAGAGACGGGTGCGTGTGGAGGCTTCAAAGAAACAACTCGCTATCACCTTGTGTTTCAGTAATTCAGTCTGGGGATTGGCTTTCAATGCAGCGGCCGTCTGCAATACCAGTTCCAGATCTGCGCGGCTCAGATCATTAATTGAAATGATATGCTTGCGATATAACGGGTTAGCCATGTTTACGTTCCTCTTTGATGACTTTTAGCCTTGGACTGGGCAGACAAAAAAAAGCCCCTCAATTGAGGGGCTTTTTAAATGTTCGTTTAAGCAATGGGAAAAACAATGCGCTTACGCTGCCGACAGACAGTGTTTTGTTAACCTGATGTTTTATAACAGCCTTTACAGCGCAATTTTTCATGTTTTCTCCCGGCAAATCGTCGCGCATTATACTCACGCTGGCGTTCATCGCAAGGATTGCGGGCAGAAATTTTTGTTTTCATGTTTCCTGACTGGCCTGAATAATGACGTTATTATTCGTCCCGACTGCCCAAACTGACTGCCATTCTGTTAAGGGCATTCATCAGCGAGATCGCTGCGGTAAGGTCAACAATTTCTTTTTCGGTGAAAACCGTGTCAAGGCGTTCTTTAATATTATCTAATACGCTTTGCTTAGGATTGCTGGTTAAAGCCTCGCACCATTCCAAAGCCAATTTTTCTTTTGGACTGTAAATATTGGAATTAAACCACGCGGGCAATTTATCCAGTTTGACTTGTTCTATGCCATGATCTTTGCGGATGGCTTCGGCATGAAGATGGCAGCAATAGGCACAACCATTAATTTGGGATACCCGTGTTTCCACCAGCAGAATAAGTGCCTGATCCAGTTCAGCGGCATGAATTTCTTCATAGCTTTTATAGAGCGGATTAATAACCTTGGGTGAAACTTTTGCGTAATTCATGCTTATCTCTCTATTGTCCTGCCAAAACGATGTTGAAAAGTTTTTCTCGAAGAATAATAAGAAATATTCTATATCAGAATTTATACTGATATTTATACATATGTCACATTGACCACCTTGCTCTTTATTTTTCTGGTGAGTGTTTATTTAACGGTAAATACAGCAAAATCTTCGGCCAGATCGGTATGCGGAAATATTTCCCGGCATTCCGCCAATAATCGCGGACACTCTTCAATACCATAGCGTCCGCTAATATGGGTCGCGATAAAGTGTTTGACGTTGGCATCACGCGCCAGTGTTGCGGCCTGTTTTGTCGTGGAATGCCCACGTTCGTTGGCTTTCGCGGCAAACGCATCTTCCAGGGTGGTTTCATGCACCATCACATCAACATTGGCGGCGAGTTTCAGGGCTTCCGGCGTTGGTTCGGTATCGCCGAAAATAGCCAGTGATTTGCCACGGATCGGCGCGCCTAAATAATCTTTACCGCAAATTGTGCGGCCATCTTCCAGCGTTACCGTTCCGCCCTGTTTTAGCGTCTGCATCCACGAGCCGCGGGGAATGCCATCCTGATTTAATTTTTCCGCATCAAGTGCGCCGGGTTTATCGTGCTCTTCAATACGGTAACCGTAGCATTCCACCCGATGATTCAAGGCATAAGCCGTAACCTTGAATTCGCCGTCATCAAACAGTTGTCCGGGCTGGACTTCGATGATTTCCAACGGATAGGTCAGGAAAGAACTGCTCAGTTGCAATACGGTTTCCACAAACTGGCGTATACCGGTCGGGCCATATAACGTGAGGGGATCGGTAGAACCGCCCATCGAACGGCTGCACAACAGGCCGGGCAAACCGAAGAGATGATCACCATGCAGGTGAGTGATAAAGATTTTCTCCAGTTTGGCTATTTTGACGGGAGAATGCAGGATCTGGTGTTGCGTTCCTTCACCGCAATCAAACATCCACAGCGCGTTGCGGATGCCCTGTAAATCGAGGATCAGGCTGGTGACATTACGCTCTTTGGTCGGAATACCTGCGCTGGTGCCTAAAAATTTCAGTTCCATATTCTTGCTCTCCTAATGATGTTGAATGCTCTCCCAATCCAGACCGAATCGGGCAAGGTATTTGCGCAATCTATCGGCATCATTGGGCTGTTTTTTCTGTTGGCGGGAAACCGCAAATAACTTGCGGCCTGCTTCCGATAAGCTGCTGGAGCCACGGCAGATTTTAATCACCGTTTCTAACTGTTGACGGTCAAACAGATCAATCTCCGGCAGGCTATCCGGCAGCCAAGACGATGGCTTTTCACCGCACCAATTTTGCTGGAGCCGCGTGATCTCCTCTTCAACCAAATGTTGGTTTATACGCCCATTTTCGGCGAATGTCGCCATCCGTGCGACGGAAGCGCTGAGTTCCCGAAAATTTCCCCGCCACTGAGCTTGCCCGGAACAGGCAAAATTCAGGTAAATTTGCCGTGCTTCTTTGTCAAAACGAACTTGCGTTTGTTGCACTTGTGCATAACGGGCAAGCTCATAGTCGATGTTCGGCTCGATATCTTCGCGACGTTGTGCCAGACCGGGCAGTTGATAAGTCCACATATTGATACGGGCATAGAGATCTTCGCGGAATTTTCCTGAAACACCCAATCTTGCAAATCACGGTGTGTACCAGCAATTAATTGAAAATCGCTGTGTATCTCTTTATCTGAACCATAAGGCAGGAAGCTCTTTTCTTCAATGGCTTTCAACAGCATTGCCTGTTCATCCAATCCCAGTTCGGCCACTTCGTCAAGAAACAGAATGCCGCCATCAGCTTCGCGAAGAAGTCCGGTACGTGGCTGAATCGCTCCGGTAAATGCCCCTTTGACGTGACCAAACAGCGTAGACATCGCATTATCACCGCGCAAAGTGGCACAGTTGACTTCCACAAATCGCCCTTGGATTAAGTGGCGCGCTTGTCGTAACTGATAGATGCGGCGGGCAAGAAAAGATTTACCGGCACCGGTCGGCCCCGTCAGCAAAATTGGCGCAGTGGAGCGCAAGGCAACACGTTCCACTTGGTCGATCAGGCGGTTGAACTTGGCATTGCGCGTGGCGATACCCGATTTCAAGAAGGCGACCTGTTCCTGTTGCTCGTGCTGAAAGCGGCTGGTCAGGGTAGTATAACGGCTGAGATCCAAATCGATAATGGTATAAACGCCGGCGGGATGGTTCTCGTCTCCCCCATTTTTAGGCGAAGTCTGGATCAGTTGGGCTGGCAGATAACGGGCTTCAGTCAACAGGAACCAACAGATCTGCGCAACATGAGTACCGGTTGTGATATGTACCAGATACTCTTCGTTTTCAATATCGAAAGGGTAACGAACGGCAAAATCCAGCAGCGCGGTATAAACTTCTTCAAAATCCCACGGATCGGCAATGTGAATTTCGTTCAACACCACTTTTGTCTGTGGTGAAACTTGGGCAATATCCTCTTTTATTCTCTCTGCCAAAACGCGGTCATTGGTTTGGTAGAGTAACTCCAGCTTATCAATCGGCAACTCTGGTTGCTGGCACATACCAATGGTCGGACGCCATTTTGTCCAGCGATTGGCCTTCTTACCTCGTCTATCTAGCTGTGTACCCAAAATGCCAATGGCAACTCTGCGTTTCATTATCTTCCCTGCATTCTTTTTATCTAAATTTATAAGTAACGATAGAAAAAGATAAGAAATTTAACTTGCAAAAACAATCACCAAAATCAGTTGAAAATAAAACCAATTATTTTTCAAATAGATAAAAAATATTTCTGCTTTTTTCAGAGTTGGCACGCAATTGGCAATAACTAGGAGGTCAACACACTGAAATAGCTTGGATTCCGAATCCAGCCGGTGCATGGGTGATGGCATAGAGTCATTACACCCGCATGTATTCCGTCAGTGGGAAGACAGCCGACGAACAACATTAGGGTTATTTTGGGTTCGAGTCCCAAGTTCGTAACATTAAATAAAGTCTTTTACTTTCCCAGTAAAACACGTTGTAAAAACAGAAAAATAAAAAAGTGGCTGCCTATTGAGAGCCACCATTTTGAAGACTCGGCAGATGCCGCCGGGTTAAGGGCAGGATACTGAGCTACCGCAGTTTAAGTACCGATGTATTCCCCCCTTGGCTTCGCTCTGATGCCCTGTTTTCAGAATGAAAGGATAATGAAAAGGAAAATAGCAATGATGAAAAAAATCAAAATATTGCAGGGGCAAATTGGTTTATTGGCAAAAGAGGGGGAATATCAACAAATTTTGGCAGTGGGTAAATATCACTTCCATGACTGGTTTAATAAATTGAAATTGCAGGTTTTTGAACTGGATAGTGACGAGATCGAAACAAAATTGGCAGAACATTTGCGTCAGTACCATGCCGATTGGGTTGAACAGTATTGCGACAATATTCAGCTTGCCGAAGATGAAATAGGGTTGCTGTATCAACATAATTTACTGATGGAAATCATGCCGCCTGCAACACGTCGTTTGTATTGGAAAAATGGTGATCAGCGTCGAATTGAAATTCGCAAAACGACAGAACAGGAGGTTTCTCCTGAATTGTTGGCGCTATTGCAGCCGTCAAAGGCACGCAAACGTAGTGTGAAAGGATTAGACAGTGTGTTGATCACCCAGATCCCTGCATGGCATATCGGTATCTTGAGTATTGATGGTATGGCACAGCAGTTGTTGCAACCGGGGCAGCACGGTTACTGGCGTTTTGGACACGATGTTGCGGTTGAAATCATTGATACTCGCTCACAAGAGAAAGTTGAAGAAGATCTGGCTGAACATATGCGTCAGCACCATAGAGATTGGGTCGAACAATACTGTGATGGCATCCAGATTGCAGATGATGAGATGGGATTGCTGTATGAACATGATGTTTTGGTGGAGATTTTATCACCCGCAACCCGTTGCTTATATTGGAAAAATGGTAATCCACGCCGTATTGAGGTGCTTAAAGCCTCAGAACTGGAAATTTCACCTGAACGGGTTTCCCTGCTGGTTTCTTCCATGTCACGTAAACGTAGCGTGAAAGGGCTGGAGAGCTGCGTTTTGATGGCCCAAATTCCGGCCTGGCATGTTGGAATTTTAAAGGTGGATGGTGTGGCTCAGGAATTGTTACAGCCAGGTTTAAAAGGCTATTGGAGGGTGGGTTATGACGTTACCGTTGAGATCGTTGATACCCGTTTGCAGGCTCTAGACGTTGGCGGACAAGAAATTTTAACACGAGATAAAGTCAATTTGCGCATTAACCTATCGGCTAACTGGCGTTATCACAATGTGTTGATGGCTTATGAACAACTGAGTGAACCAGTGGCCTATCTGTATCGTGAATTGCAATTCGCGTTGAGAGAAGTGGTAGGAACACGTTCTTTGGATGAGCTTTTGGAAAATAAACAAATTATCGATGAATTGGTCAACGAGAAAATCCAGCAAGTGACAGGTGATTTTGGTCTGGAAGTGGCATCTTTGGGGGTTAAAGACATTATTTTGCCCGGCGATATGAAAGCCATTTTGTCTCAGGTTGTTGAAGCAGAAAAATCTGCTCAAGCGAATGTGATTCGCCGTCGGGAAGAGACCGCAGCGACTCGCTCACTGTTGAATACAGCAAAAGTGATGGAAAACAACCCAATCGCTTTGCGCTTGAAAGAATTAGAAACATTGGAAAGCATTGCGGAACGTATTAATCAAATTTCTGTATATGGCGGTTTAGATCAGGTTCTAAACGGATTGGTAAAAATCAAAGGAGAGTAATTATGACAACAACAATGATAACAACTGAAATCGAAAACAACGCTTATAACTTATTGACGCAAGAAAATGGTGCACCGGTAAAAATGTGGACAAACGGGGTTCCGGTTGATCCCAAAGCCATTACCCAATTGCAGAATACGGCCAAGATGCCTTTTATTTTCAAGCGCCTGGCAGTTATGCCGGATGTCCATGTCGGTAAAGGTTCAACCATCGGTAGTGTGATCCCGACACATGGCGCCATTATTCCGGCTGCGGTTGGGGTGGATATCGGTTGTGGGATGATTGCGGTGCGTACTTCGCTGGTGGCATCTGATTTACCGGATAACCTGTTGAATATTCGTCATGCCATTGAAGCGGCTGTACCGCATGGACGTACCGTAAACTGTGGCGGCCGCGATAAAGGCGCTTGGCATAACGCGCCGGAGATTGTGGATCAACATTGGGCGACATTGGCCGATGGGTTTAAGTGTATTACTGATAAGTACCCAAAGCTATTGAATACCAATCATCATCAGCATTTAGGAACGCTGGGAACGGGGAACCATTTTATTGAGTTATGCCTTGATGAAGCGGATCGTGTTTGGGTGATGCTGCATAGCGGTTCCCGTGGTGTCGGTAACGCCATTGGTAACTTATTTATCACGCTGGCGCAGAAAGATATGCAGCAGCATATCGCTAACCTGCCGGATCGTGATCTGGCGTATTTCGAGGAAGGAAGCCGTTATTTTGATGATTATATGGAAGCGGTCGGTTGGGCGCAGGATTATGCCCGTCAGAACCGGGAAGTGATGATGCAGCGTGTGCTTGAAGCGTTGTCACGGGAGATCCCAAAACCGTTTACGACACAGCAGGAAGCGGTGAACTGCCACCATAATTATGTCCAGCGTGAACAGCATTACGGTGAAGATATTTTGGTGACACGTAAAGGTGCGGTATCTGCCCGTAAAGGCCAGATGGGGATCATTCCCGGTTCGATGGGGGCAAAAAGCTATATCGTCCGTGGGCTTGGAAACAAAGAAAGTTTTTGTTCGTGTAGCCACGGAGCAGGCCGGGTGATGAGCCGTAACGAGGCAAAAAAACGCTTTACCGTAAGCGATCAAAAACGTGCGACTGCGCATGTGGAATGCCGTAAAGACAGCGATGTGATCGATGAAATCCCGATGGCGTACAAAGATATTGATGCTGTGATGGCAGCCCAATCATCGCTGGTGGAAATCGTGCATACCTTGCGTCAGGTGGTGTGCGTAAAAGGATAGAAATCCAAAGACAGGAAAATGAAATAAATGGAAAGGGAAATAAAAATAAATACTGTTAGCCCTGTCATGCGTTCTCGCATCGAACAGGAATTGGCTGACATAGAAAAAAATTATGGCGTACGGATACTATATGCTTGTGAATCTGGCAGTCGTGGGTGGGGTTTTGCCTCACCTGACAGCGATTACGATGTACGGTTTATCTATGTCCATCCGGTGGATTGGTATCTCAAAGTAGAAGCGGAGCGGGATGTAATCGAGTTACCGATCAGTGATGAACTGGATATCAGCGGCTGGGAGTTGCGCAAGACCTTAAAATTGTTGAAACAGGCGAATCCAACCTTAATGGAATGGCTGGATTCTCCCGTCATTTACTATGCTGATCCGGCTGCAACCAATGGATTGAAAACGATGGTGCCGCATTTCTTTTCGGATATTAAAGCGCGCTATCACTATCTTTCGATGGCAAAGAAAAACTTTCGTGGCTATCTGCAAGGTGAAGAAGTTCGGTTAAAAAAATACTTCTACGTACTGCGCCCTTTGCTTGCTGTCCGGTGGATTGAAATGGGCAAGGGCGTACCACCAATAGATTTTGAAACATTGGTAGCAGGAACAGTGGACGATTTGCAATTAAAAATGGAAATTGATGATTTGCTGCGAATTAAACGGGCAGCAAATGAGGCAGAATATGGCCTACGTAAACCAAGCGTTCACGCTTTTATTGAATCTGAATTGGATGAGACTCTGGCGCGATGTGAACTAAAGCAAAAGGATAATCACACTCGTAGCCATGAATTGTTGGATGATTATTTAAGGCGCTGGGTGATGAAATGTTGATGTAATTATCAACCATAGGGAATTCAAACTAATTCACAGGTGAAAAACATGGATCAAGTCGATACTAAAATTAGTAAGTTTTTAAGTTATGTATTACGCCATCAACCGGAATCTATTGGTTTGGTTTTGGATAATGAGGGATGGGCCGATATCGGCGCATTAATAAAATGTGCCGCCAGACACGGTAAGCGATTGGACTTTGCGATCATAGAAAAAATTGTTGATACCAATGACAAAAAACGGTTTGCCATTTCTATGGATCAGAAACGCATCAGGGCAGTACAGGGGCATTCAACGCAGCAGGTGGATATTCGCTATCAGGAGAAAATTCCTCCTGCGGTTTTGTATCATGGTACAGCCACCCGTTTTTTGGCTTCGATTTTTAAACAGGGGTTGATAGCCGCAACACGGCACTATGTGCATTTATCGGCGGATAAATCTACGGCGACCAAAGTGGGGCAACGGCACGGCAAGGCGATTATCCTGAAAATTGAAGCTCAGTTGATGTATGAGCAGGGCTTTACATTCCATCAGGCAGATAACGGAGTTTGGTTGACAAAAACCGTGCCAGTTGAATATATGAGTGTTGTTGAACATTTTCAGTAAACTTATTTTCCCCTGTTCTTATCTTTGGAGATAAATATGACAGTTATGGATTCCCTGCTTGCATTTACCGTGGCGGCGACATTACTTACTTTGACACCTGGGCTGGATACCGCGCTAATTCTACGAACAGCAACGGTGGAAGGGGGTAAAAAAGCGTTGCAAGCCGCCCTCGGCATTAATGCGGGATGTTTTATTTGGGGAGCAATGGTGGCATTTGGCCTTGGCACATTAATTGCGGTATCAGAGCTGGCATTCAATATATTAAAATGGTGTGGCGCACTGTATTTATGCTGGTTGGGTATTCAAATGATTTGGCACCCCAAAAAGGATCTGGGAGGAGAAACCTCTTCTTCTGTTAAAGGCCAAAATTGGTTTATCAAAGGGATGTTGGGCAATGTATTGAATCCGAAAATGGGCGTGTTTTATGTTTCATTCCTGCCGCAGTTTATTCCACAGGGGCATTCACCCACTTTATGGACATTCAACTTAGTCGCCATTCATGTTTTACTGGGTACATTGTGGTCATTATCACTGATTTATGCCACACGTCCTCTTTCCCATATATTGCGTCGTGAAAATGTCATTAAGTGGATGAATCGTGCGACAGGCGGGTTGTTTTTGCTTTTTGCATTTAAATTGGTGATGAGTCATCGGCGATAAACTACAAGGTGTAAATAGCCGTAAATAGTTATGGGCTAATTAGGTGCCTATTGCTTATCAGGAGTTATTTATATTGGGATTCAAAATACCCATTATCTTTGTAATAGATGATTCGAGAACACTCAGAGGAATTCCATCTCTGGCCAAAGTTGAAAAGCCGAGTAAGAAACTATCGAACATGGCTGCAATGACGGTAGGATCACTTTCGCTTGCTAATTCGCCATTATTGATCGCACGTTGGATACAGAAAAGAAAACCTTCCCGTGTTTGTCTTCTGACATCGGCTAACAATTTTTGGATATGTTTGTGCTCCGTTGAACCGGCACTCGCGGATAGAACCAACAGACAGCCCTGAGGATGATTACGCTCTGTTTGCATTTTTGCAGAACGACGTAGAGCTAGCTCAATAGCCTCTTTGGGGGGAAGAGTTGTATCCCAAAGGCTTGCTGTCACATTACTACCATACGTATCGACATAACGAGTGACTACCTCTCTGAATAATGCTTCCTTAGAGCCAAAGGCCGCATAGAAACTGGGGGCTGTGATACCTCCCATTCCCGCCTTAAGCTGACTTAGGGACGTTGATTCATAGCCATGTTCCCAGAACAACATCATCGCTTGATTGATCGCTTCATCACGATCGAAACTGCGTGGCCGCCCCATCTTAGCCATAATTGCCTCCTTATTGAAAATAACTTAAATACTAGTCGATATAAAAGTCCTTGACAAGAGAACCTCATAACCACTAAGTTTTATATCGATTGATATAAAATTAGAAGGAGTTACCTTACGATGCACGAAAACACTTCTGCATTACCAGAAACGGAAAGTGAACGCTTACCTGTTTCTGGACTGTTGGCATTAGCAATGACAGGTTTTATTGCTATCCTGACTGAAACGTTGCCCGCAGGTTTGTTACTGCAAATTGGCATGAGCTTCAATGTCTCAGAAGCGTTAGCTGGACAACTAGTCACACTTTATGCTCTGGGTTCTCTAGTGGCGGCAATTCCGCTGACGGCTGCAACTCGCGGCTGGCGTCGACGATCTGTCTTACTACTCGCGATTGTTGGTTTCCTGATTTTCAATACCATTACGGCATTGTCTTCTCATTATTTTCTGACGTTGGTTGCGCGTTTTCTGGCTGGCGTGGCTGCGGGTCTTGCTTGGGGACTTCTGGCGGGTTATGCACGTCGAATGGTGCCAGTTTCATTACAAGGCCGGGCGATGGCAGTGGCAATGGCAATGGTGGGGACGCCAATCGCATTGTCTCTGGGTGTTCCTGTTGGAACCTGGGTAGGTAATCTGATTGGTTGGAGAGGAACTTTCGGTACTATGTCTGGCCTGACGCTGATTTTGGTGGCATGGGTGATGCTCAAAGTGCCTGACTTTCCTGGCCAAAGTGCAGATCGTCGAATTCCTGTCCATAAAGTTTTTACGACAGCAGGTGTACGTCCGGTATTACTTGTCATCTTATTCTGGATGTTGGCACACAACATTCTTTATACCTACATTGCTCCTTTTGTTGTGCCGGCAGGTTTGTTAGATCGCATTGACTTCATTTTGCTGATATTTGGGGTAGCGGCTTTGCTCGGTATTTGGATTATTGGTCTACTGGTTGATCGCTATTTAAGAATATCGGTATTGTTCAGCCTTAGCGTATTTACCTTAACGGCTATTATGCTGGGTTTCGGCGGTGAAATCCCACTTGTTATTTATTTAGCTGTTGCTCTGTGGGGATTGACTTTTGGTGGCACGGCGACATTACTGCAAACTGCTTCTGCAGACGCCGCGGGGGATGGTGCTGATGTGGCACAGTCCATGGTTGTTACTGTCTGGAATCTTGCCATTGCGGGTGGAGGCATTGTCGGAGGAATACTATTGGAGAGCAGCGGCGTATCTTCATTCCCTT
>NZ_JAQRFJ010000079.1:0-11855 GCF_028599065.1 Xenorhabdus sp. PR6a
CTTGCCTTTAATATAACCTTTTTTACTTAGGTTCATAATATGTCCTGCAACACATGAGCGACTGATTCCGAGGATATCAGCAATTTCTTGTTGCTGAATAAAAGGATCACGCTTTAGCAGTTGCAATATCTGGTTTTCCCTTTTTGACATATCACACCCTTGATTGTTTTTTTGCACTTATGTTGTATTTCATGTCTGACAGACAGTAAAGACTATTTTTATATTTCTTTTCCATTATGAGAATATGATCGTAAGATTGATAAGGCCAGAAAATGACATAAAAATGTGACAAATATCTCGAATATTATGCTAAAAAATTAATAAAAATCAGATTGTTAAATACGTAAAGTAAGTAAACTATATTTTATCCTGTTTTAATGTTTTTAAAAACAAAGTGTTATATTGATCTGTGAAAATCACAAACATATGTTTGGTTTTGATGATTTATTGATTTCTATGGTGAGGTAAAACTGGGGATGTGATGAAATGATGATAGTTGATAATCATGAATGGCACTAATATGTTATTAATGGTTATATACCAAAATCATAGGTATAAAGGTTAATCCTGATGTTATGACTGACTTTTGTTTAAAATCCCCCTGCCACATAATTAGCTATATGGCTAGGGGGACTCTTTACCACTAATCTACGGCTCAAATTCTATTCGCCAAGTATTATTTTTTGTCATCCAGCATATGGTATGAAACGGCAATACCTGCGGCTTGACCCGCAAGTGAAGGTTCATCACTGGCTAAATAAAGCCCTGCAATATAGTGGCTATCAACAGCATATTTTTTGTATTTTTTGGCGTAGCGCTCACCGATACGGAATAGGCGTTTATCACTTAACGTAAATAATGCCTCATCAACCGCGCCATCTCCCCAGACTTCCAAGCTTTCGATCACACTGCCATTGAGCTCAATTGACGTTGTTTCTGATGTCACTGTACCCAGTGTGTAAGATGCACCGTTGGCAAATGTGATCGTCATTCCCCCCACTCTGGGAGCATTGCCAATTCTACGGACATATCCAGTCAATGATTTTATTTGATTGTATTTTCCGTTGATTAAAGATGGCTTTAATGGCTCCTGCATTTGATCATCTTCTGTCAGAGCCTGAATTCTCATTTTGGGAGTCTGACGATCGAATACGGTAGAATAACTGATGGTTTTGGGATAGAAACCACTTTCAAGGCTATTCTTTTGTAGATGCTCAATCATTTCAAGACACTCTAAACCGTGTAACAAACAATATCCTCTGACAGAAAATAAATTGTTGGTGATATTTTCTGCAGTTGACGTGTTTATCGCATCGTTATATTGACGCGTATACGTTTCATGAATATAGCTGTTAGCCTTGGTATATAATTTATCAATAAGCTGTTTTAATTCATTAACTTCTATATCGGATAAACCAATATCTTTTTGCTTCTCTATGCCCATTTTCCAATAAGGAACCTGTAACATGAGTGTGTTGGTATACATCGGGAGAATTTGGTAATTTGTTTTATTATCAAAGGACTTGAATTTTTCATCTATACTCACCAGATATCTCGCCAGAAACATATAGGCTTCACGGCTTTCTTGGCTGCCCGGTGAGGTTTCTAACATGTATTGGACATGTTCCATTTTACCTTTAATTTCTTGTATATCGCCATTCAATATACCTTGAATGGTTTTGAGAACAGCATCCTCTATCATCTGCTCGACTTTTTGCAGAATTTGTTCCCAAGTATTGTCTGCTTGTTGAGGCCAAAAGAGCCCTAACAGAAAAGATATTGCCGGACCTGGGCCTGGAATAAATCCTATACCACCAATAATGGCATCTTTTATTATTCCGGAGGCATCCCATTCATAATCAGGAGTAGAAGTTGCATAAGGAACGATTAACATGGGTTCAGGCATTGAAGGGATAACTTCTAAAGGTAATGTTTCATTCTCATTGATATTTATAGATGTGTTATTCATAAGTTTATTTTTTTACCTTAAGGGTGAATTTAAAATTTATTGGTTATAGAATATTTTTCCTTATCATTACTTATTATATCCAGTCACAAAGGCGCGTTTATCTGTATCATTATAAATGACAACCTTGCTGTAATATAGCGCGTTGCTTGGTGATTGTAATATGCCGTCTTCCCCTGCTTTCACTATGATAGAGGAAGATTCGAACCATTGTGATGTGAAAGAATGCGACCAATAAAACACTGCTCTAACTTCTGATGCAGGGCCGGAATTGGCGATATAATAATTGGGGCGTGTTTCAGGAATAATAGGCGTATCAGTTCTTGTTGCCTCAATAGAAGAGTGTGGTTCTATTGTCATATCTCTATAAGGAATGACGGTGAGAGGTTCTGAGGCAGGGGTATTTTGAATGCCAGATTCTGATGTGATATTGTAAGTGTTATTAATTGTTACTGAACCACCACTTATATTAATTGTAATCATAAGATATACTCCTGTTAAATTTAAGGTGATTTAATAAATAAGATCATAAACATAATGTGAATGTGATTTCGGTGGGTATTCTAAACAGGTTTTTAGGGCGGAGTAAAATATAAAAAATAGCAGTTTGATTTAAGATTTATATAATTCCATGAAATAATATCATCAGTAATTAGGTATGATTGGATAATGTATATTAGTCTATTGCTATTATTTTATTTTTTGTAGATTGGTAATGTATTATATAGCCCAATATAATTGGGCTAATAGTGATATTTATAGAAAGGCTCTAAGCCATTGCATTCTGGTATAAATCCCAACGGTTACCGTAAATATCTTCAAAAACTACGACCATACCATACTCTTCCTGACGAGGTTCTTGGCAGAAATGGACGCCATTCTCTTTCATTTTATGATAATCACGCCAAAAGTCGTCAGTTTGCAGGAACAGGAAGACTCTGCCACCACATTGATTACCGATAAACGCCTCCTGTCTTTCGTTAGATGCCCTTGCCAGTAATAAATTGCAATCACTCTCAGGGTTTGGGGTGACAACAACCCATCTTTTACCAGGCTGGGGCGTATCTTCCACCAACGTAAATCCTAATTTATTAGTGTAGTAATCAATGGCCTTGTCGTAATTATCTACAACGATAGCAACGTAACCCATACATCTTTTTTGTGTTCTCATGGTATTCCTATAGTTACTGACTTAAAAATTACAGTATCCGGGTGCCTAAGTTCACATCTTTTTCTGGTTGGATCAAAACAGTGCCTTGCTCGTCACAAACGGCCGCTAAAACTAACACTTCGGATTTAAATCCTGCTACCCGCCTTGGGGGAAAGTTCACGACTGCCAGTATTTGTTGACCAATTAATTGCTCTTCTGAGTAGTTTTGGCATATCTGGGCGGAGCTCTGTTTTTCGCCGATATCACTGCCAAAATCGATATACAGTTTGTAGGCAGGTTTGGTGGCTTTTTCGTTTTTTTCGGCTTTGATAATTTTGCCAACGCGAATATCGAGAGACATAAAGGCGTCAAGGGTAGCTGGTGTAACAGTTGTATTTTCCATAGGGTTTAATTCATTGTTTAAATTATCTTATTTAGCATAAGAGAAATATGAAAAAATGTATAGATGTCAGCGAACTCCGCCCACAATTTATGGATACGTTATCGTAAGAAGGAAAATCACTTACCCAGACACGTTATATGTCTCTCTTGCCAGTCGAACCCCAGCTAAAGAAGCGGCGCTGGATATCGGATGCGGTAACGGCGTTTCTACAGTGCACCTGCAAGGGTTATTTGAACATGTGGAAGGCTGTGATATTGGTGACGCTTTGATCGACAAAGCCAGGCACAACTCCCCTGATATTCAGTTTAACGTATCTCCGGCCGAAACCTTTTCACCCTCGCATTCCTTCGATCTCATTACCAGTGCCACTTCCTTCTATTGGATGGATCGTAAAAGAATACTGATGAACCTACGGGAGTGGCTTAAACCCGGCGGGCTTTTTTGTGCGTATAAATATGATTTTCCTGTGGTATATGGCCCGCTGCGCGATTATATCGAACGGGAGTTGGTTACCCGCTGGTCACGTTATCGTGATCCCCGCCTTACCCAATATGACAATACGCTGGAACTGATGGGCGATTGCCCACATCTTCAAGATGCGTGTTGGGAACTTTTTGCCAACATGATTTTCCTCAGCCCAGAAGAGGTCGCGTTATTTTTTCTATCCACCAGTTATGTCACCCGATATATCGAAGAGGAAGGCGGCGAAGAGTATGAACATCAATTTATGACGGCGGTAACGAACATCGACAAGTCATCATCGGTTGCCGTCAATTTCGATATTCATGCGTTTACTGCGGTCAAACTTAGGTAATTGATTGATGCGATCCAATCCCTGAATCAGTGAAAAATGGGATCAGCCTGCCTGCATAAAAAAAGGCCGCTTATAGTGCGGCCTAAAACATAAAATAAGCAAGGAATTAAATTTAATAAACCAGGAGTATATTATTAAGAGAGTATTGATTTCTGATCCAAAATAAGACCGGGTTCCATAGCAATGTAGTCCATCAGAGTCATTTCTCTATAAACTGCGATAATACACTCGTAGAACATAATACGTGCTGTACCCGCGTGTGGCAAGTCAGTAATTGTAGACATCCAGCAACAATTTTTCATATGCTGCATATCTATATTTAATGGATCTGTCATATCGACGCTAGGCATAAATGTCATGAAACTCTTCATGACAGGCATGCTCATCATCATTTGCATGTCGTTAGTATTCATCGACTGCATATTCATTGGTTTCATCGAGGACATATTCATCGGTGAAATTTTTACGGTAGTACACGAATACATTGTATCAATATTTAATGTTGTGACATTCCAGCGAAGAGTATCACCTATATTGGCTTTAAGCGTAATATTCAGTTCGTTATCGACTGAAACAAGCATATCATCTTCAGGCATAATACGAACATATTTATGGTACATAGAGGAGGGGTGAAGTGCGGAAGGATTATTGATATCTTTGCTCAGTTTACCATAATCATTCATAATTTCTTCAGCTTTTACTGCAACTAACATATCAATGTTTCTCATTGTAGCACCCTCATTAGTTAACGTGATTTTATAAGCTGCTTGCGGACTATATAATAACAAAGAAATATAAACGCCAAGCCATAAAAAGAATCTTATAAAAAATATATTTATCATGATAAAAGTTTTTTAAATAATATTTAAGGCGTATTGGTTATCAATTATATTTATTTAAATGGTTTCATGGGATTTGTTTGGCTATATTGCCATTTAAAATGGCTTTATTATTCAATGTGAATTTGTTTCTTATCTCATTTATTAAATTACACCATGATATTGTTTAGTTGAGTGTATAATTTTTATTATCATTATACCCAATGGATTATCAATCTAAGCACCGCGAATAAAATAGCAACTTGAAAAATTTGAGAGATAAAGGGAGAACATGGCGGTTATTAGGTAGATAGTGATTATCAGGTAAGTTAACCGTGTTGGTTATAAGAATACTTATCTCAATGCTTACCTGATATTAATTTACCGTTATTGGTTTTATGCTTGTAATATCATTTTTTGACACGTTTTCTCAGTTGATCTTTTACAACCTTGCCATTGGCATTTCGGGGTAAGGTTAAAAAAGTATATCCTTTGGGGCGTTTATACCGTGCGACTATCGTACAAATATAATCATCTAACGCTTGCTCTGTGGTTGATATATTTTCATCGAGTTCAATAAAGGCATGGGGAACTTCTCCCCAATAGGGATCGGGTTTTGCCACAATCGCGGCAGCCAAGACACCGGGATAACTGGATAGGGCATTTTCCAGTTCAAGGCTGGAAATATTCTCACCACCGGAAATAATGATATCTTTTTTCCTGTCGATGATTTTGATATAGCCATCAGGATCGACGACCGCCAGATCACCGGTATAAAACCATTGATTGGTGATCTCCGGTGTGACATGACGGACAGGATCATAAGCGGCCACAATATTACCGCGGATTGCGACTTCACCGATGGTTTTGCCATCAAAAGGTACTTCCGACTGGTTATCTCGATCAATAACGCTCACCTGTCCCTGTAAATTAGAGACAATTCCCTGACGCATCCGCTTTAAGATTTTTTCTGATCTTGGCAATATCTGCCATTCCTGCTTATTGTCACAAACCACCACCGGGCCATAAGTTTCGGTTAACCCATAGACATGGGTCGCATTGATACCGACCTCATCCAGTAATGAAAACATCATTTCTGTCGGTGGGGCACCGGCAATAAGACCATAAACGCGGCCACCAAAATGCTGGCCATGCTTTTGCGTTATTTTGCCTAACGCGTAGTGAATAATGGGGGCACCACAATAGTGGGTGACGTTATGTTCTTGCATAAGCAGCATGGCTTCTTCTGCATCAAATTTCCTTATACAGATATGTGTACCCGCCCGTGCTGCCACTGTCCACGGGAAACACCAGCCATTGCAGTGAAACATGGGCAGCGTCCATAAAAAGATAGGATGCCTGGGCATATCCCAATCCAGAATATTGGAAATCGCATTTAAAAACGCGCCACGGTGAGAATAAACCACCAGTTTAGGTTGTCCGCTAGTGCCCGACGTTGAATTAATACTGATGGCTTCTTGTTCGTCAATTTGGATAAATGAGAGGGTTTTTGATGGATGTGCGGTGAGCAGTGATTCATAAGACAGGCTTTCACATCCAGCAGGAAGTATAGGAACTGTTGGGCTATTTTTATTATCAATTTCATTACCAACAACAATTATCTTAACTGGATTATTAAAAGAGACATTATTTAATAGTGAAAGATAAGTTTTATCAACAAATAATATTTTTGGATACAGTTTTTCAAAGACAAAATTTAATGTGGCTGTATCTGTGCGGGTGCTCAAGGCATTGAGAATGCCGCCGGACAAAGGAACGGCAAAATGTAATTCAAGCAATTCGTGGATATTCGGTAAAAGGGCTGAAACTACGCTCCCCTTATCCACCCCCATTTGCTGGAGAGAGATAGCGATCTTTTCGCAGCGGTTAGCGTATTGGTGCCAAGTCCAACGCTGTTTTCCATCAATGACGGCGATATCATTACCATTGCTTAATACCGCTCTTTTGAGAAACAAAATAGGTGATAATGCCGTGCCGGTATATTCATTTAAGAATGAATTATCGAGAATCATACTCTTCACCTCATATTATTGTCTTTAACAAAATTATTCTGTCTTTTAAAAGTAATCTCTGGCAGAAGAATAAGCAATCTTGATAAGATAACTACGCAAAAATAGATTGAATAGTGCTATTTAAGCTAATAAAAAACGTTATCCACGAATACGAAAAGAAAATACAAAAGGAAAAACTATGTTTAATTTAGCAGGAAAAATTGCTTTTATTTCAGGTGGAACTAAAGGCATTGGCAAAGGGATTGCCAACGTGTTGAAGCAAGCGGGGGCTGTGACCATTATTGCAGGAACTGATGAGGTGCGCGGAACCGCCATTGCCAAAGAACTGGGAGTCGATTTTATTCCTCTTGATGTGACTGATCAGGCGGCATGTAAAAATGCGATTGATCTGATTGTTGAAAAGTATGGCAGGCTCGATATTCTTTGTTCCAATGCCGGTATTTTCCCACAGCATTATCTTAAAGATATGACTGCGGAAGAGTGGGATTTAGTGCATACCATCAACCTTAAAGGGACGTTTTTCTTGGTGCAAGCTGCATTGAATGTGATGGAAAAGCAGCGTTACGGGCGTGTGGTTATCACGTCATCCATAACGGGAGAAATAACGGGGATTTCGGGTTACAGCCACTATGGTGCCAGTAAGGCAGGGCAACTTGGGTTTATGCGCAGTGCGGCGTTGGAATATGCGCAGCAGGGGATCACCATTAATGCAGTGATGCCCGGTATGATCATGACGGAAGGCTTGCAATCATTTGGTGATGAATTCCTCAGTGATGCGAAAGCGTCCACACCAATGCGGGCGTTGGGAACGCCTGAAGATATTGGTTATGCTGCCTGTTTTCTGGCTTCTGATGAGGCGAAATATATTACCGGACAAACGATTGTGGTTGATGGCGGGCTAATTTTGCCAGAAGTACCCGCGTGATTATCTTACAAAGATTGTCGTAAGAGAGTAGAAAAAGGTAAGATGACCTATCAAATAAACACAGGGAGGGGAATTTGTTCTCTTCCTGGTTTTTTTATTGTCTGAATCAGGTAGAAATATTATGTCACTGAATAATGAGCGTAAATCGCTGCCACTGCCAGGCGGGCACAATAAAGTGCTGCTGCACTCATGTTGTGCGCCATGTTCTGGGGAAGTGATGGAAGCCATGTTGGCTTCAGGCATTGATTTTACAATATTTTTCTATAATCCCAATATTCATCCGCTGAAAGAATACGAGCTGCGCAAAGATGAAAATATTCGTTTTGCACAGCAGATGGGTATTCCTTTTATTGACGCTGATTACGACCGTGATAATTGGTTTGAACGCGCAAAAGGCATGGAAAATGAGCCTGAACGGGGTATTCGTTGCACAATGTGCTTTGATATGCGTTTCGAGCGAACCGCACTGTATGCTCATGAACATGGTTTTCCGGTGATTACCAGCTCACTCGGTATTTCACGCTGGAAAAATATGCAGCAAATCAATGATTGTGGTGTTCGTGCTGCTTCTCGTTATCCTGACCTGACGTACTGGGAATATAACTGGCGCAAAGGGGGCGGATCTGCCCGCATGATAGAAATCAGCAAACGTGAAGAGTTCTATCAACAGGAATATTGTGGCTGTATTTATTCTCTCAGAGATACTAATCGCCATCGTCTGGCAACTGGCCGTGAAAGAATCAAATTAGGTACGGTCTTTTATAGTGCAGATAACGGCAAAAAAGATAGCGAATCGCTGTAATCAAAAAAAAGCCTGCGCGAAGCAGGCTCAAAATACGGCAAAGATAAAAATCCCTGGTGGTGACTTAGAGCCTAGTCGGATTAGCTCTAAAACTGGCGATGAGTCACCATGACTATATGTGAGTGGGATACTGCCGTCCAATGGATTGCACAGATCAATCAGCGGAGATTGATCGATAAAAACGATCATTCATGACTTCTCAGGCATAACAAGCTCTGGCGCGGTTAGGTGTCCCACCAAAACGTCGGCGATAGCTTTGGGTGAAATAGGACTGACTGGAAAAACCCGATTCCAATGAAATATCAGCAATACTCATTTCGCTATTCAATAATAATTGATGAGCGTAAAGAATACGCTGTTCACTGATCCACGCTTTGGGTGAAGTGCCATAGACACTGTTAAACAGCTCCTTGAAAGAGGTCAGCCCCATACCGAATTCGCGTGCGAAGTCATTTAATTTCCATTCCTTGAGATAATGCGCTTCCATAAATGTTTGCAAACGTTCTACCTGACGGTTACTTAATTTCCGCAGAATAGACATTAACAAGGCTCCCTGTTGACCCAAAGAAAGCAACAACAATAACTCTTCAACCCTTAATTGAACCAAAGCGGGAGGGGAATCATGCGCCAGTAAGTTAGCTAGCCCGCGAATGCTTTCCGTTAACAAAGGGAATTGGCGAAAAGGAATCAACCGATAAGCCGGAAATTCCTGTCGTTCTATCTTACTGAGTAATGGCCCAAAACGTTTTAAAAAGCTACGTAAAAAATCCATATGTAAAGGTAGCCATAATAACTGGCAACTTTCCGTATGGGTTTTGGCTGTATAGCTTCCGGGGTGGGTAAACAGGATCTCATGCGATTTGATGTGATAACTATTGATGCAATCTTTCCATACCATTTCACCATCGAGTAAAATATATAGCCCTCTTTGTTTATGCTCAATGATATTGAAATCCGGCATAGATAATTGGGTTGTGCAAATATTATTTTGATTTAATCCCGTCGTCCTTTTCATTTAATATCCCTAAATTTCCGTATCATGAGTAATCATTTTTTGTGATGAGTGTATTTATTTCATATATTATATAACTAAATAAATATTTGTGTTAGGGTTAAGTGTAAATTTTTACGATAAAAAATAATTTGTCTGTTTTTTTACCTTATGTTGATTAATCTTTAAGACGAAGGTGGATTATTATCTCCCCGCTGCGTGGGGAGGTAATAAATGTATTTCGAAGTGAGTAAAGTATACAAATATTTATATATCCTGATTATTGAGTTGGTTATCCTAAAAATTTTATCGGCAATAAATATCAATAATATTCGAAATTTCAAAACCCAGACTAATTCATTTTTAAATACATACTGCTATTTTCATTCACTAAGTGAGTTTTAACGGTTGGCTATTGGTAGAACTCTTTAAACTTCAGATTAATGTGTTCTTATGATTTTGATATGCTACTGGCTTATTAATGTTTTGTATCCATTGTTATAGAATTATGAATTTATATGGCTTGTGCCTATAAAAATAGGCAAAAAATGGGTTTTTCTGGATTATTTTATTCAATAAATATGAGATAATTCAACGACAAATCAGAGGATTAAACTCAAATGGAAACTTTATCCGTGTAATAACGCTATAAATGCCTCTGTTATAGCTTCGTAGATTGTTTTTTATACTTGTACAATGCTAGGATGTGTTTTCACAGCCTATTTCTGTTACCTGTGTTTCTATTACCTGCTAAGGCATATGCAAGATATATTGCTGATGAAATATAAGAAAAAACCACAAAAACGAGAACAATATGAAAAAGTATCGTTTTTCAGATAACGCTTTTTTATGCAGCGTATGGCTCCTTTGGGCAATTGCATTGGGACTATATCTGTATGGTGCCCATCGTAGTTGCGCCATAACAGCAATTTTATCTTTTTTCGCCTTAGTGTCTTACTTTATGAACATGAAATTGAGAATAAACGCTATGTTTGGAAAAAAAACAACCGAGTCACCTGCTGCCAGTTCTGTGGCACCCATTGTGGGCATTAAGACCGAAGAGAAAAAATTACCTGAAGCCGAAACTCGTCCCAATACCATTATTGCAAAAAACTCTGTATTCAAGGGTGATATCGAAATGGAAGGGGATATCCAAGTCTGGGGTAAAGTTATTGGTAATATTCGTGTAAAAGGCGGAGCCATTCGTATCATGCATGCCGGTAAAGTGGAAGGTGAGCTGAATGCCCCTGAAATTATCATTGACGGCCATGTTGAAGGGACGTGCTGTGCGGAAACATTGGATATTCTTGAACATGGCGAATTACGGGGCATTAGCCGCTGCGGCAGCATGTCAATCCGGCGTGGCGGGCTATTTGTGGGTCAATCCGAACAGGTTGAGAATAAGAAAAAAGCAGAAATGGAACGGGTTATTTCCATCAGAGACAACCAAGGTGACAAACCAAAAGCGAAAAGCAACGCTTGATTTATAGTGGCTTATAAAATACAACTGCCGGGAAATGGGTATAATTTTCCGGCAGTTTTGTTTTTATGGCTTGTATTTCAAGCATGCCCCGGAAGGTGCGGAGCAATATCGGCACTGGAACGCTGTCGCATATTCTCGTAAGGTTCACCAATCACCAACGCTATCCAATGTCCCCGTGTCGGTGGTTAGATTCTGCCTCCGGCACTAATTTTTAACATCATCTTATCGAAGTTTATCAAAGACTTAACGGAAAACTTAAAACAAGAGTCGTTAAGGGAATGTTAATGAATTTGTAGTCCTGTTTTGTGCGATAATGGTGTATTAACACCGCCAGTTAAGAATACCGGGCACCTGTATCAGCACGCGCCTTTTTCTTATTCAAAAGTAATAATTTCAGTAATTGATTCTGATGTCAAGTAAGGGGAAGCAGCAATTCTCAGCGAATCCATTTACAAACAGAAAGTTCTGTC
>NZ_JAQRFJ010000008.1:0-86699 GCF_028599065.1 Xenorhabdus sp. PR6a
GTTGCAAGCCAACACGGTTTCCGTCACTAAAATTGCCGGATGGCTTTTTACTGATTCAGCGATATCAATTTTTCTTGATAGAGGGGAGTAAGAAATCCCCTATTTCCCTTTATTATTAATGCATTGTAACTTATAATGTCCATTTATTTTACACCATTTATCATTCATAGCAGGTTCTAATATCATTAGATCATTGTTTGTTTTTAAAAATCCCATATCAAAATAAGCTGTTTCAGCCCCAGATAATGCTTCAAGTTGTAACCTTCCCTCTTTTCCTAAATCAACTGATTCATTTACAGCAAATTCCATTAATAAATACCCACAATTTCGAATCAAGTAATGCATTGCAAAATTAACAACCGTGGGAATATCTTTCTTTGTAGAAAAATGTAATATCCCTATGGGATGAGTGAAATAGTAAGCAATAAAGAACTTATCCTTGTCATCAAAGTAATTAATTGATTGCTTTATGAATTTGAATATCGTTTTTGAGTTTTGATATCTACAAAAATTTCTCTTTATTTCTTCTTTAGTTTCTATTTCTATTTCTGTTAATACATTTTTACGTTGTTCTGACATCAACCCATGACTTTTTAATATATTACTCAAATTAGGTTTACCAAAACCGGAAGCTTCCCCAGTATTTCTTTTTTTCTTTTCATTTTCCCAATTATCCTTAAAAAAATCATACGCTAATTGTTCTTCATCCATTCTACGCAATATTGCGCCTACAGCGTAAGATGCTTCTTGAGCATTTCCTTTCTTGATATGTATAAACCTTCTTGGATCTCTGAGATCTCTGAGTTCAGCATCAATGAGTCTCATATCCAAAGTGGACTTAGTCTGTCGTAAAGATTTTGATAAAAAATCATTATGGTTGTTAATACTAAAAGATTTTGTTCTGTATATCATGGTTAAATTCCCCTAAATCATAAGATAGATAAATGTCCTTACCGATAGTGACGGAGAATTAGGTTCTAAGAGATTAATCAAACCACCCAATTCGGATTTTCGAAGGTTCGTTTATGAAGTAGAGTGACTGATTTTGTTATTTTAATCTAGTCTTACGGGTTGGCATTTTATTATCCTTTCTTTCACCACTACGTTTAACGCCAAGTTACGTACAGAATTTATGGATTACAAATGAACACTTCGACAATGAAACAATCGGCCTATCGGATTTTACTCTCACTGTTATATCGTTCACGCTGGGCACTTGGTATTGCCATTTTTGCCAGCATTGCTAATGGGATTTCCAGCGTTTCTTTGATTTCATTAATCAATAAAGCCGTGACAACCGCCAACGATAACTATGCCTTGTTCGCCGGGTATTTCGCTATTCTGGCTGTGCTGGCGATTGCCTGCCGCATACTGAGTGGCGTGATTTTCGCTAAACTGAGCCAAAATACGATGGCAAAGATGCGCGAACTCATCTCAGAACGCATTGCCCGTGCGCCCTTCCGTCAAATTGAGGAGCTTGGTGCCTCGCGCGCGCAATCTATCATCACCGACGATACAACCAATGTCTCACTGTTATTCTTCATTTTGCCCAATATTGTGATGCAGGGTTCAATCGTACTGGGTTGTCTGGGGTATCTGGCTTGGTTATCGTGGCCTATCTTCTTTCTGGCCGTAGCCATCGTCGTTATTGGTTCACTCGGTTATAGCCTTGGTGGAGCCAAAGCGATCACCGCATTCAACGCAGCAGGTAAAGCACAAGATCGCCTGTTCAACCATTTCAACGCATTATTCTCTGGCGCCAAAGAATTAAAGTTACACTTCTCACGTGCCAAGGCTTTCTTCACTCATTTCCTCGGTCACGAAATTGACGCGGTACGCCAGCATCGCACCCGTGCTTTCGGTGTTTATGCCTTCGGGGCTGGCTGGATACTCTTTTTATTCTATGTGTTTTTGGGAGTGGTGATATTCGCCCCGACAGTAATACCAGGCCTTGAAGTCACGACACTCGCCGGATATGTCATTGTGTTTCTGTTTATGTTGATGCCGTTAGACAGTTTGTTAAACAGTATTCCAGCCCTGAATGCAGCACATGTATCACTGAATCGCATTGGTGATGTCCTCTCTGAGCTGAATGAGCAAGACCCATTTACCCGGCAAATTTCGGCTGATGAATTCGGTGAGGCGACTTTACTGCGCCTGTCTGGCCTGACCCACAGTTATTATCGGGAGCAGGAAGATAAAGTATTTCAACTCGGTCCAATCGATATGACACTCAAACGAGGTGAAATTACTTTTTTGATCGGCGGGAACGGCAGTGGCAAAACCACACTTGCCAAGCTACTGGTCGGTTTATACACACCAGAAAGCGGCACCATTACCGTTGATGGGCATGTGATCACTGACAACAACAGAGCCAATTATCGTCAACTATTCTCAGCGGTTTTCTCCGATTTCCATCTTTTTGAAACACTGGTCGGTTTGAGCGATGCCGATTCAACATTGGATTCACGTGCTAACACCTTGCTCGCTAAACTGCATTTGGATCATAAGGTAAAGATTGAAAATGGCTGTTTCTCAACGCGCGATTTGTCATTGGGACAACGAAAACGTCTCGCTTTAGTGGTGGCCTATTTGGAAGATCGGCCGTTCTATCTGTTCGATGAATGGGCGGCGGATCAGGACCCGCTGTTTAAGACGGTGTTTTATCAGGAGCTATTGCCCGAATTGGCGGCACGCGGTAAAGTCGTACTGGCGATCACCCACGACGATCGCTTTTTCCACTTGGCCGATCACTGTATCAAACTGGAAAGTGGGCAGCTCCTTGTCAATCAGGCGCAAATGGCCGTCGCTCAATGATATTACCGGATGCACGCTACTCAACTTTATATCCTTGATTATCCCTTACAGGAGATAATCAAGGATAATTTCCTTCTTGAGCAGATCAGATTATTTGGTCTTATAATGCGCTTCGGCTTCAATAAAACGCTGTTGTGTCGCCTGACTTGGTGCTTTTCCCAGCAAACTCACCACAATGATGGCAATCGTCGCGAAAATAAAGCCCGGAATAATTTCATACAAGGAGAACCAACGGAACTCCATCCAAACCAGCACGGTGATGGCGCCCACCAGCATACCCGCCAACGCACCGTTACGGGTCATACGTTTCCAAAGCACAGAAATCAGTACCACGGGGCCAAACGCTGCGCCAAACCCGGCCCAAGCATTGCTGACCAGTGATAATACTTTATTATTCGGGTTAATTGCGATCACGATAGCAATGATTGCCACCATCAAAACCATGAAACGACCCACCCAGACTAATTCTTTTTGGGAGGCTTTAGTCCGTATGAATGCTTTATAGAAATCTTCGGTCAGTGCGCTGGAACAAACCAATAATTGGCAACTTAATGTACTCATCACCGCCGCTAACACCGCAGACAATAATATTCCGGTGATCCACGGATTAAACAAAAGCACACCCAATTCCATAAAGATACGTTCACGGTTTTGCAATACTGACCCTGCCTGCTCCGGATACATTTCAAAATAGGCAATACCAAAGAACCCAACGGCCACAGTGCCCGCAAGGCACAAGAACATCCATGTCATACTGATGCGACGGGCTTTATGAATAGTCTGGTGGGAATCCGCTGCCATAAAACGAGCCAGAATATGTGGTTGACCAAAATAACCGAAGCCCCATCCCAGCAAAGAAATAATGGCAATAATATTCAAATTCTTAAACATATCTAAATAAGCGGTGTTTTTTGCCTCAATCATGTTGATAGCTTCACCAACGCCGCCTACTTTAAACAGAACCAGAACGGGAACCAGAATTAAGGCAAAAATCATCAACGTTGCCTGAACGGTATCAGTCCAACTTACCGCAAGAAACCCCCCCAGGAAGGTATAGGCAATCGTTGCCAATGCCCCCAACCAAATCGCTTTTTCATAGCTGATACCAAAGGTGTTCTCAAACAACAAACCACCGGCAACCACACCGGATGCACAATAAATAGTAAAGAAAATCAGGATAACCAGTGCGGAGATAATACGCAGGACTTTATTTTTGTCCTCAAAGCGGTTCGTAAAATAATCGGGTAATGTCAGCGCATTATTATTTGCTTCGGTATGCACTCGCAATCTACCGGCCACCCATCGCCAATTCAGATAAGCACCCAACAGCAGGCCGAGCGCGATCCAGCTTTCTGAAATGCCTGAGAAAAAAATGGCGCCCGGCAATCCCATCAATAACCAGCCACTCATATCAGAAGCACCGGCAGATAATGCTGTTACTACACTACCTAATCTCCGGCCACCCAATATGTAATCATCAAAATTCCTGGTGGAACGATAAGCCGCGAATCCTATCAGCAACATTACGGCAATGTAGATAATGAAGGTAATGAGCATTGGTGAATTTACTGTCATGCAGGTTCTTCTCCATAGTGTTTTTATCAATTATGTGTCTGCAAATGTGCTATTTGCGTAAATAATGACATCATGCCTGACGTACTTTTCAGTGAAATCTCATCTTTTATAGCAGGCTGTAACAAGTTGTACTTGAAGATGCCATTAGTTTCCATATGTACTATTTATACTTGTAATTATTTTAGAATTACATTCTATCCTAATTTAGATAAAACATTTTTAACAACTGATTAACTGTGTTTTTATAAAAAACGCTTGCTAAATCACATTTATTACTCCAGAAGTTGCACCTTAAATTAACCAACAGGTTGTACTTCAAATTTATATAACAAAACAAATAACTTAAAAAATCAATAAGATAATGAGTTTTCAATCATCCGTTTCGCCGAAAAAATAATAAAAACAAGATTAGTTTCACAAATTTGGAATAACTGTTTTTAACGAAGTTGCACAAAGTTGCAACATGGAAGATATTGTTATGTAAATTCTTTTAGTCTTACCTGTTAAGGAGTAAAAATGGGTAGTACCACTATGGGTGTGAAACTTGATGATGCAACACGTAATCGAATTAAGGCCGCAGCACAACGAATTGATCGCACACCACACTGGCTAGTTAAACAAGCTATCTTTAATTATCTTGAACGTCTGGAAAATGAGGGAAAACTCCCAGAAATATCAGCAGATCAGGATAACAAAGAAGAAATGATTTCCGAAGCAGAATCACAGATTGAGGCGCCTTATCAACCATTTCTGGATTTTGCCGAGCATATTTTACCCCAATCGGTGAAACGTTCTGCAATTACGGCCGCCTATCGCCTCCCCGAAACCCAGGCAGTTCCTATGCTGCTGCAACGAGCACAACTCTCCGCAGAACAAGCCAAGGCAACGCATAAACTTGCTCATTCCATTGCAGAAAAACTACGCCAACAAAAACAGGGGATTGGGCGTTCAGGTTTGGTTCAGGGATTATTGCAAGAATTTTCACTTTCTTCGCAGGAAGGCGTGGCCTTGATGTGCCTTGCCGAAGCTCTGCTGCGTATCCCCGACAAGGCAACCCGCGATGCCCTGATCCGCGATAAAATCAGTAATGGAAACTGGCATTCCCACTTGGGTCAAAGCCCTTCTATGTTTGTCAATGCGGCAACATGGGGATTGCTGTTCACGGGCAAGCTGGTGTCTACCCATAATGAAGCCAGGTTATCCAAATCACTCAACCGCATCATCAGCAAAAGCGGTGAGCCATTGGTGCGCAAGGGTGTGGATATGGCAATGCGCCTGATGGGTGAGCAATTCGTGACGGGAGAAACCATTGCCCAAGCCCTTGCCAACGCCCGCAAGCTGGAGGAGAAAGGCTTTCGTTACTCTTATGACATGCTCGGTGAAGCCGCATTAACCGAAGAAGATGCGCGAGCCTATATGGTTTCTTATCAGCAGGCGATCCACGCCATCGGTAAGGCATCAAATGGTCGTGGCATTTATGAAGGGCCGGGCATTTCTATCAAACTTTCCGCCCTGCACCCCCGTTATAGCCGCGCCCAGTATGAGCGTGTTATTGATGAACTCTATCCCCGTCTGCTCTCCCTGACTTTACAGGCGCGTCAATATGATATCGGTATCAATATTGATGCAGAAGAAGCCGATCGTCTGGAAATTTCCCTCGATTTACTGGAAAAATTGTGTTTCGAGCCGCAACTGGCAGGCTGGAATGGGATTGGTTTTGTCATTCAGGCTTACCAGAAACGCTGCCCTTTCGTTATTGACAGCATTATTGATTTGGCACAGCGCAGCCGCCATCGGTTAATGATCCGTCTGGTGAAAGGGGCTTACTGGGACAGTGAAATTAAACGTGCCCAGATCGAGGGGCTGGAAGACTATCCGGTCTATACCCGCAAGGTCTATACCGATGTTTCTTACCTCGCCTGTGCCCGTAAACTGCTTGCTGTCCCTAATTTGATCTACCCGCAATTTGCGACTCACAACGCCCATACGTTGTCGGCGATTTATCATTTGGCCGGGCAGAACTATTATCCAGGACAATATGAGTTCCAATGTCTGCACGGCATGGGGGAGCCGCTTTATGAACAGGTTGTTGGTCAAGTTGCTGAGGGTAAACTCAATCGTCCATGCCGTATTTACGCCCCGGTGGGAACCCATGAAACACTACTGGCCTATCTGGTACGCCGTTTGCTGGAAAATGGGGCGAATACGTCGTTTGTCAATCGTATTGCCGATACTTCCCTGCCGATTGATGAACTGATCGCTGATCCGGTCAAAATCGTACAGGAACTGGCGCAAACCGAAGGACAAATCGGCCTGTCACATCCCAAAATTCCTCTGCCACGTGATTTATACGGCAAAAACCGGGTTAATTCATCAGGATTAGATCTCTCCAATGAACATCGTTTGGCTTCCCTTTCCAGTGCCCTGCTCAGTGCTTCCACGGAAACATGGAGTTGCGAACCCGTGTTGGGCGGCTATTACCAACATAGCGGGGAACTGCCGGCGGCTAAACCGGTGAACAATCCCGCCAGATATGCCGATATCGTGGGTTATGTGCGAGAAGCCACGGAACAGGAAGTCAGCTACGCGCTGGATGTCGCTGCCGATGCAGGTACCATTTGGTTTGCCACTCCCCCCTCAGAACGCGCAGCGATTGTAGTGCGGGCAGCGGAATTGATGGAAACTCACCTGCAATCCCTGCTCGGCATTCTGGTGCGTGAAGCGGGCAAGACATTCAACAATGCGATTGCCGAAGTGCGCGAGGCCGTGGATTTTCTCCACTATTACGCCAGTCAGGTTCGCCAGGATTTTGCCAATGATACTCATCGCCCCTTGGGGCCTGTCGTCTGTATCAGCCCGTGGAACTTCCCGCTGGCGATTTTCACCGGCCAAATCGCCGCCGCACTGGCCGCAGGCAATAGTGTTCTGGCAAAACCCGCAGAGCAAACGCCACTGATTGCCGCTGCTGCGATAAAAATATTGCACCAAGCGGGTATTCCTCGCGATGTGCTGCAATTACTGCCGGGACAAGGGGAAACCGTCGGCGCATTATTGGTCGGTGATGAACGGGTACGCGGCGTGATGTTTACGGGTTCAACCGAAATAGCCAGCCTGTTGCAGCGCAATATTGCCGGCCGCCTTGATGCACAAGGGCGCCCAACGCCGCTGATCGCAGAAACCGGCGGGCTGAATGCCATGATTGTCGATTCCTCCGCGCTGACCGAGCAGGTTGTCACCGATATCATCGCTTCCGCTTTTGACAGTGCCGGTCAGCGCTGTTCTGCCTTGCGCATCCTGTGTATTCAGGAAGACGTGGCTGATAAAACGCTCACCATGCTGAAAGGCGCGATGGCGGAATGCCGGATGGGGAATACAGAGCGCTTATCCACGGATATTGGCCCCGTCATTGACGCCGAAGCGAAAGCGGGTATCGAGCATCATATCCAAACGATGTATACCCAAGGCAAGACCGTTTATCAGGCGGTATATGAAAATGACACCGACCATCAGGAGTGGTCACAAGGCACGTTCGTCAAACCCACGCTGATCGAATTAGACAGTTTTGCTGAATTGCAAAAAGAAATTTTCGGGCCGGTTCTGCATGTCGTCCGTTTCAAACGCCATGAGTTAGATAAGCTGCTGGATCAAATCAATGCGGCCGGTTATGGCCTGACGTTGGGCGTTCACACCCGTATCGATGAAACCATCGCGCAAGTCACCAGCAAGGCGCAAGTCGGCAATATCTATGTCAACCGCAATATGGTCGGCGCGGTCGTCGGAGTGCAGCCATTTGGTGGTGAAGGTCTGTCAGGCACCGGGCCGAAAGCCGGCGGGCCACTCTATCTGTATCGTTTGCTGTCACAACGCCCCCTGAGTGCCGCTAACCAGACATTGGCACGGCAGGATACGGAATATGAGCTGGATGCCAGAACCCGTGTTGCCCTGCATTCCCCGCTCTACACGCTGGCAGATTGGGCAGTGGCGCAAAATCATGAAGCATTGGGTCAGGTGATTCAGGAATACAGTTTACTGGCACAAGGCGGAACCACCCGCTTACTGCCGGGGCCGACCGGAGAGCGCAATACCTATACGCTGTTACCGCGCGGCCGTGTGCTTTGTCTGGCCGATAACCAGCAAGATGCCTTGGTGCAATTGGCTGCGGTGCTTTCTGTCGGTGGTCAGGTCATCTGGCAGAAAGATGAACTGCATCAAACATTGCAGCACCAGTTGCCGGATGAAGTGCGTCAGCATATTGCTTGGACTGGCGACTGGCAAAATGAAGAGACGGCCATGGCTGCGGTGATTTATCACGGTGATGGCGACCAGTTGCGTCAGGTCTGTGAAGTGATCGCACAACGTAAAGGGCCGATTATCTCCGTACAGGGATTTGCCCGTGGTGAAACCAACTTGCTGCTGGAACGCTTACTGCATGAACGTTCAATCAGTGTGAATACGGCCGCAGCCGGCGGCAATGCCAGCCTGATGACGATTGGTTAATCTATGATGCCTTTATTATCTCCCCGCGCCGCGGGGAGATAATCAGTTTTTTGTCTTGCGAGCTGTAACTGGAAGTTTATAGGGTATATATCGGTATGATTAATCAATGATCGTTCTGCTGCCAGCTCAGATATTGCTCATATTTACGCAAGGCAATATTGTAATTGCTGAAAGCAGATTGAGATAATTCTTCGCTGAGTTTTTCCTGAACCTTTTCTGGCGTGAAGTCACTGGCCGGATAATTGCTTGAAGTCAGTATTTCATCCAAACGTCTTAAACGAACGACATACTCACGCACCGTACTATGACTCATCTCTGTTTGTTCAAACAGATACTGTTTAAATGACATAATGTCAAAATAATCAGTCTGGCTGTTGCAATAAATTTCACTACAAAAGCGGCACAGCGCCACAAATTTACCCTGCAACTCATTCCAGGTTTTGTCATCCACCAATTCGGTCATCTCAGAAATCGCTTCTTTATTGATGACCTGACCGTTAAAAACAAGCGAAATACGATCAAGTGATTTATGGCAGTGCAGACAATGAGTCTGGCTATGTTTATAGTCTTTGATATAACGGCTAAGCGGCCGTTTCTTTTGTGTTGTAACAGACATAAGAGATAAAGCCCTGTGTATAGTCTTAATAAAAAACAAACAAGCAAAAAGTTACTTCTCTGGATTCAAACGCGCCCTCAGCCTTTTTATCGCCTGGCTATGAAGCTGACTGACGCGGGATTCCCCCACATCAAGTACTGCGCCGATCTCTTTAAGATTCAGTTCTTCCTGATAGTACAGCGTAAGAACCATCTTTTCCCGTTCAGGCAATGACTTAATCACATCGATTACCCTCTGACGAAGATCACCTTCCAGCAGTTGTTGCAGAGGATTTGCTTCATGCTCTTCCTCAATAACCGGTTCACAGATTTCACCGTGAATTTCGTGCCATTCGTCATAAGAAAACAGTTGACTGTTATTCGTGTCTAACAGTATTTGCCGATATTCTATCAGATTAATCTTTAATTCTTTAGCAACTTCCTGCTCACTGGCTGGACGGCCTAACTCTTGCTCAAGTTTACGGATGGTCTGCATGACTTCACGTGCGTTACGCCGCACACTGCGCGGAGCCCAATCACGGCTCCTCAACTCATCCAACATTGCCCCCCTAATGCGCTGTACCGCATAGGTGGTAAACGCGGTTCCCTGCATGGAATCAAACCGCTCCACCGCATTCAGCAGGCCTATGCCACCGGCCTGAAGCAAGTCATCAAGTTCTACGCTGGCAGGCAATCTTACCTGTAGCCTCAGCGCTTCATGGCGAACCAGGGGTACATAGCGCTTCCAGAGGCTATTTTTGTCCATCACGCCTTCGGCGGTATACAAATCGCTCACAACAACAGACACCTTTGGATAAGAGACTGGATACCATTATCCAATCCCCTAACCGGTACAATCGTCTGAACAGTGAAGTAAAAGCCCTTCTTTTTCACCTATGCGAAATTTTTTGCTGTCCGCCTGAACCGCTGGCAAGTTTCAGGCTGTCCCTGACAATAACCAAAAAAATAAGGATCGGCGAACCGATCCTTATTTGATGAGTGTGGTTTATACAGGGTAACCTGTATAAATTTCCAACCGGAAAATCACAATTAACGCAGCAGAGACATAACGGTCTGTGGGATCTGGTTAGCCTGAGCCAGAACAGAAGTCCCCGCTTGTTGCAGGATCTGGCCACGGCTCATATTGGAAACTTCGGTGGCGTAGTCAGCATCTTCGATACGGCTACGTGCCGCACTCAGGTTGTTAACCGTGTTGTTCAGGTTGTTAACGGTGGATTCCAGACGGTTTTGTACTGCACCTAACGAGCTGCGCAGGCTGTCAACTTGAGAGAGTGCTGCATCCAGAGTTTCCAGTGGCGCTTTACCAGTCAGTTCTACAGGAGGACTAGCAACTTTTAACTTACCATCAGTTCCAATTGTTGCTGCATATTGTCTGGTTTTGCCTGTATCGTCCTTACCTTCCAACACATATTGGTTAGGTGCAACGTTACCTGTCGTCTCATCAATACGCTGATATGCCTTATGCCCTGACAGTTTCAGGTCAGTGACGGATTTTTCTGCATAAGTCACCGCAACCTTATTACTCGGCGTTTTACCATCATCAACTTCTTTAATCTCGCTTCCCTTAAATGAAGCTTTTGCTACATCAAATTTATCCAAACCCAGTTTTTTGCTGTTAATTTCTTTCAGATCGATATCGATAGTTTCACTATCATGAGCACCAACCTGAATAGTCATTTTGCTATCTTTGCTCAGTACCTTCACGCCATTGAACTGAGTTTGTTCAGAGATGCGATCAATTTCATCCAGACGTTGTTTAACTTCATCTTGAATAGATTTAATATCGCTCGCAGAGTTGCTGCCGTTTTGTGCCTGAACACTCAATTCACGAATACGTTGCAGGTTATTATTGATTTCATTCAAAGAACCTTCGGTGGTCTGGGCAATGGAGATACCGTCATTGGCGTTACGGGCAGCCTGAGACAGACCTTTAACGTTAGCGGTAAAACGGTTAGCAATCGCTTGACCCGCCGCGTCATCCTTCGCGCTGTTAATACGTAAACCAGAGGACAGACGCGCAATAGAATTACTTAAAACGTTTTGAGAGCGGCTCAGGTTGTTTTGGGCCTGCAAAGATGGATAGTTAGTATTGATACCTAATGCCATGGTAGAGTTCCTTTTAAAATCAAATCGATATAATGAGTTTAGGCCTATTTGCCCACGGTGTTCATTACCGCCAACAGTTTTATCGGCTGCTTAAAAAGAACCTTTAATATTTCTTGAAAAAAGTTTTTTATTTTTTCGCTATTTTTCCCGATAACCCAAACAGCGCCTATTCTCACCAATTATTCTGTCCATCAAAAAAATCATTTTGTCAGTAAACTTTTCGCAAATGAGTCCGATAACATCTCCAGTGATGCTTTTTATTAAAAGGAGTCAATATGGCTAGCATTTCCTCGGTGGGAGCCTTGTCTGGGACGAGTCAGATACTGGATCAACTTCAGGCAACAGAAAGAAAACGTTTAGAACCATTAACGCAGCAGCAAACCAGTTATAAAGCCAAGCTGACCGGTTTTGGTTCATTAAAGGGCAGTCTGGAAAAACTCAAGAGCGCCTCCGAAGAGCTCAAAAAATTCGATAAACTCAATACCACCAAAACCAGTGAAGATCATAAAACATTTACCCCGAGCACGGATTCCAAAGCCAGTCCGGGTAGTTATGATATTCAGGTTGAACAACTTGCAAAGGCACAGTCCCTGCGATCTCAGGCATTTCCTGATGCAAAAGCACAGCTAGGAGAACCCGGTAAAGACACCCGTACCCTTATTATCACACAACCCGGTGAAAAAGAGCCCATACGCATTTCCCTGAAAGATAATGAGACATCCCTGATTGAAATCCGTGAAGCCATTAAGAAAAAAGAAGGCAACGTTAATGCCAACATCATGAAAGGGAAAGATAACGAAAACTATCTGATCCTCACCTCAAAAAAGGCCGGCACAAAATCCGTGATGACAATTGAGGTTCAGGGTGATGATAAGCTGAATGATTTGTTGCACTATCAGTCTGATAATAAAGGTGGCGGCTCCGGTGTCATGGAACAAATGGTCGCGCCGGCCAATGCAAAATTAACCATCAATGGCATTACGATTGAGCGCCAGACCAATGAGATAAAAGATGCACCGGAAGGCATTACGCTAAATCTGAAAAAAGTGTCGGAAAAAGTTAAAGAACAAGTTCAAGGAAAAGATGGTAAAATCCAAGAGCAAGAAGTGATTAAATCAGAAACACTGGAGGTTTCCCGCGATATCGAGCCAATGAAAGAGGCGATTGAAAAATGGGTTGATGCCTATAATGAATTACAAACCACCTTCAGCTCATTGACCAAATTCACCGCGGTCGGAAAAGGTGAAGCCGCGTCAAAAAACAATGGTGCTCTGCTCGGTGACAGTACATTAAAAAATATTCAAAATCAGCTAAGACACCAACTTCTGACCTCACAAGAGGTTGATGATATTGCCACGTTGAATAAATTAGGCATCAAACAAAAATTGGATGGTACGCTGGAAATCAGCAATGAAAAACTGGAAAAAAACCTGAAAGAGAAACCGGCCAACGTTAAGGCTTTCTTTATGGGGGATGGAGAAAAAACCGGTTTTGCCACCCAGTCTTATAATTTATTGAAGAAAACATTGGATAGCCACGATGGGACAATTGCCACCGCCACCGAAGGTATCAATAAGAGTCTGAAAAAATTAGAAATGCAAGTGGAACAGACCAACAAAAATATTAATGCCTCCATGGAGCGCTACAAAAAACAATTTACCGAACTGGATAAACTTGTGACTTCACTGAATCAGGCAACTTCATCCCTATTCCAGCTTTTAAAATAATAAAAGGACACTAATGTATCAACGTTCGGCAAGCCAATTATACGCTCAGGTAGACCTTGAGAGCGAAATTATGAATGCTTCTCCCTATCAGTTGATTCAGATATTGTTTAACGGGGCGCTCAGCGCCCTGCGTCGTGCAATTATTCTGATACAGCAGGGTAATATCCCGGAAAAAGGTTTAGCTATTTCAAAGGCAATCAATATCATTGATAATGGTCTTAAAGAGGGATTAGATTTCGAAAAAGGCGGTAAAATTGCCCAAAACCTTTTTGCTTTATATGATTATATGAGCCGCCGTTTACTCCATGCCAATTTACGCAATGATGAGAAGGCCATTACCGAAGTGATTGATTTACTTACCGAGATTTCAGATGCTTGGCGGCAAATAGGTCCTCATTATAACGCCAGTCAGGATATTGTTTAATGAAAAATGATATGGATCTTTTGTCAGCTTATCAGTGGATCCTTAGTTTAAGTGAGCAAATGATTAATTTAGCCAGAAATGAAAAATGGGATGATCTTATTGATATGGAGATCACTTATCTGAAGGCAGTCGAAGTGGTGACTTCACTATCAGAAAATGCAGACACCCCTATTTCATTACAGCAGCAATTGACCAAAATTTTGCAAACTGTCTTGGATAATGAAAAAGAAACTAAGAGATTGTTGCAAAGAAGGTTAAATGAACTCAGCGACCTGATTAAACAGGAAAGCTGTAAACAACGCTTACATGATACCTATGGACAGTTCCCTGTCAGTAATTATGAAATGGAGTTGACGACAACGGAATCAAAATAGCTATCAATAAACAAAGGCAACAGTGATTCCATTTAACCCTAACTCTGATTAATGGTGTCATTTATTTTTTCTTTTGGGCGGTGTCAATTCGCCACTATCGTTTTTTGGGTTAATCTAATTCGGCACTTTATTGTATTTATAATTTGCAAACAATCAAGATAACTTATCTATAATTTTTAACAAAAAATTAACCAACAAATGATAGTGGCGAACCTTTGAGGCAATTAACAGGAGATATTATCATCACATATTATTTTTAATTAAAGGGTGAGTAATGTTAACAAACTATATAAATAACATATTTATCATTGCGATATTATCCATTCATAAAATAGAATTTTCTTCTGTAGATAAGAATTTGGATTATTGTGCTACACCTGAGTCGTGAGTTGCACAATAATCAACATTTATCGCCAGGCGATATTTAGAAAGTCACTCCCAATCACACAGTTTCATTTACAGGTGTTTCCACCTTATTACCCTTCAAGTAATTTAATTCAGTATAGAGTGACATAGTTTATGGGTAACAAAGTACGTTTCTGTAGGTGGCTGACATGTGTATAGTGATATGCTAATAGCAATTTCATTTGGTTATTTCAAGTTAGCTTTGTCAAATAATACGACTAAATAGGATAATGATGAACGAAAAAATACTTTTAGTTACAACAGGTGTCTGTCAGGTTAAATCAGGTTCAGATTTTTTTCTGCCCAGATGCGTTTTCCATCAAGTAACGTTTCCATTGGCGTTCGCCATTTGAATTCTTCAATCGCCATAATAAGTACCTATAAAAAGAAAACCCCACCGAAGTGAGGTTGTTGGATGTAAAAAGGCCGCAAATGCGGCCTCATTGGATTTAGATTATTGCTATCAGCGCACAATACGCTCACTGGCTATTTTATAGGCTTTGGAACCTTCTCTTTTACCTACAGCAATCACCCATATCACTATTTCTTCATCTATCACTTGGTAAACAAGGCGAAATCCCGAAGAGTGAAGTTTTATTTTGAAACAGCCAGCTAAGTCACCGTGCAATCTGGCAGACTCGATATACGGATTTTCCTGTAACTTTTTCAGCTTCTTTTTAAACTGTTCACGAATGCTGTTATCCAAATTTTGCCATTCTTTTAATGCACGTTCGTCAAACTCAACATTAAATTTCATCGAGATTTACCCGAATTCGTTTGGCAGGATTTTTTAGGCGATCACGTACCACTTCCAAAATGTCCTCATCCTCATCTTGCTCTGAGACCATCACGGAGACTTCTGTAAATGGCAGTTTCTCATTTTCAGCCACATAGCGCAGAAAGAGCCGCAAGGCATCAGAGGGGGACAGGTTCATTTTTTCAAATGCTTGATATGCACTTTTCTTAAGCTCTTCATCTACTCTTATTTGGATAGTGCTCATAGTATTGCCCTGTGTCATTACATTTGTATTGCATTGTATATTATTGCATCTATCGTGCAATGATTTTTACAAATGTTTAGCCATCCGTGGCTTGGGGTTAGGCACTAATCCGTCATTTATAGCAACAATCACACCTGCATATTCATAATCTCATGATACGCACCCACCAGCTTATTTCTCACCTGAATCCCCATTTGCAGAGAAATATTTGATTTCTGCATATTCACCATCACATCATTGAGTTCCACACCCGGCGCGCCCAGCGTGAAATTTTGTGCCTGCTTAACTGAGTCCAAGCGTGTTTGGTTTATTTTTTCTACGGCGGCCGTCAGTTGGCTGGCAAAACCGCCCTGTACTGGCAGCGGTTTAGCCGTGTTGGCTGCTTGCAATGCCTGAGTCTGCATCTGTTGCAGTACACCTTCAATTGCCGGAATTGACATAAAAACCTCGCGTTAAATCACCCTATTGATTATGGGATTAAGTGCCATATTAACCACAGGCTGTGTTGGCAGTTTTCCATGATTGTCACCGTAACATAGCCTTTCTAAACTAAAGCGGGTAATTGAAGTCAAAATTCGAAGCTTATTGTGCCATTAAAAGAGGTGTGAAAAGCGAATAATGGTGAGATTAATAATAGGAAGAATCTTTTCGCTTGCGTATGGGGAGTCTGTTTTGTTACGCCACGCTTTTAGTATTCATGTTGACCAGCAAGGCAAGGATCGTCTATGAGTGCAGCAACAACTGACGTTGAAAACAAAGGGTTCAACGCTATTATCAGCAGGATAAAAGCTGATCCAAAAGTTCCGCTATTAGTTGCTGGCTCCGCTGCCATCGCTATCGTCGTCGCCCTGTTTCTCTGGTTGCGCAGTCCCGACTATCGGGTGCTTTACAGTAACCTGAGTGATAAGGATGGCGGCGAGATCGTTACGCAATTAACTCAAATGAACGTGCCTTATCGTTTTACCGAAAACGGTTCCGCACTCATGATACCTGCCGAAAAGGTGTATGAAACGCGCCTGAAACTGGCACAGCAAGGGCTGCCTAAAGGGGGAGCGGCGGGTTTTGAGCTATTGGATAAAGAAAAATTCGGGATCAGCCAGTTCAGTGAGCAGGTCAATTACCAACGCGCGCTGGAAGGGGAATTGGCGCGTACCGTGGAATCACTCGGCTCGGTTCAGAGCGCCCGCGTCCATCTGGCTTTACCTAAGCCTTCTCTGTTCGTGCGTGAACAAAAATCGCCATCCGCCTCAGTGACGGTAGGATTGCTGCAAGGCCGGGTGCTGGATGAAGGACAAATCAATGCCATCGTGCATATGATTTCAAGCAGTGTGGCCGGCTTACCCGCCGGTAATGTCACGATTGTGGATCAATCCGGGCATCTGCTAACACAGAGCGATGCCACCGGCCGCGATTTGAATACCACTCAGTTAAAATATACACAGGAAGTGGAAAATCGTTTCCAGCATCGCATTGAAACTATTCTGGCACCGGTGGTTGGCCGGAGTAATGTGCATGCACAGGTCACGGCGCAAGTTGATTTCTCCCGTCGCGAAGAAACGGCGGAAGAATATAAGCCTAACCAGCCACCAAATCAGGCGGCAGTTCGTTCCAAGCAGAGCAGTACCAGTGAGCAAAGCGGCGGCCCCTTGGTCGGTGGCGTGCCGGGTGCATTGTCAAACCAACCCAATGCCGCGCCGAGTGCCCCGATTGAAAAACCGACTGCCAAAGGCAACGGTGACGAAAAACCTGACCAACCGCGCAATAATAATGCTAACAAAAACAATAGCTATGAGCGTATGGTCAGTAACAACCGCAATAACCGTTATGACGAAACCACCAATTATGAAGTAGATCGCACCATTCGCCATACCCAATTACAGGCCGGCACAGTAGAGCGTCTTTCGGTTGCGGTGGTGGTTAACTATGCCACCGTTCAGGGCGAAAAAGGCGCTGAAACCCAGGCATTGACACCAGAACAGTTGGCACAGATCGAAGCACTGACCCGTGAAGCCATGGGCTTCTCTGCTGACCGCGGCGATAGCCTGAATGTAGTGAATACCCCGTTCAATGACACCGCCGAAGTGTTAGAGCCGTTGCCATTCTGGCAGCACCCTGCCCTGCTGGAGAAATTGTTGGAAGCGGGTCGTTGGTTACTGCTGATTCTGGTTGCATGGCTATTGTGGCATAAGATGATCGTGCCACAAATCGCCAAAAAACGGGCTGCGGAGAAAGCTGCTCTGGATGCGCAAAAGAATCAGTTGAAACAGAAAACAGAAACCAATGCGGAACTGGACGAAAAAATGCGTCGTCAGATGGCTCGCCAACGTGTCAATGCTGAACTGCAAAGCCAGCGTATCCGTGAACTTGCAGAAAAAGATCCTCGCGTCGTCGCGCTGGTGATCCGCCAATGGATGAGTAACGAACAATGAGCCTGACCGGAACAGAAAGAAGTGCCGTCATGTTAATGACCCTGGGAGAAGATCAGGCGGCCGAGGTGTTCAAGCACCTGAATTCCCGCGAAGTACAACAACTCAGTATTGCAATGGCGGGGATGAAACAAGTCTCCAACCAGCAACTGGTTGATGTGCTGGCAGAGTTTGAAGAAGATGCGGGGCAGTTCACTGCCCTCAGCATCAATGCCAACGATTATCTGCGCAGCGTCCTGATCAAAGCCTTGGGCGAAGAACGCGCATCCAGCTTGCTGGAGGATATTCTTGAGTCCCGTGACACCACGACAGGCATCGAAACCCTTAACTTTATGGAGCCACAAATGGCGGCCGATATGATCCGCGATGAACATCCGCAGATCATTGCCACCATTTTGGTTCACCTGAACCGTGGTCAGGCCGCCGATATCCTCGCCTTGTTTGATGATCGCCTGCGCAACGATGTGATGCTGCGTATCGCTACTTTCGGTGGCGTGCAGCCCTCTGCGCTGGCGGAATTGACGGAAGTCCTGAATACCTTGCTGGATGGTCAGAACCTGAAACGCAGCAAGATGGGCGGTATCCGTACAGCGGCTGAAATCATCAACTTGATGAAAAGCCAGCAGGAAGAAGGGGTTATTGAAGCGGTTCGTTCCTACGATAACGAACTGGCACAGAAAATTATTGATGAAATGTTCCTGTTCGAAAACCTTATCAGCGTGGACGATCGCAGTATTCAACGTCTGTTGCAGGAAGTTTCAACCGATTCCTTGCTGGTGGCATTGAAAGGTTGCGATCAGGCATTGCGCGATCACTTCCTCAACAATATGTCGCAACGTGCGGCTGAAATCATGCGCGATGATTTGGCCAATCGTGGTCCTGTCCGGATGTCGCAAGTGGAAGCTGAACAGAAAACCATCCTGCTGGTTGTTCGTCGTCTGGCAGAAAGTGGCGAAATGATCCTAAACGGTGGTGACGATACCTATGTCTGATCAGTCAAATAACGGGAACTGGCGGCCGTGGCTGCCGGGTGAATTGACTCAGTGGGAAACGCTGCGGGCAAAACTGGAACCCATCACTCAGGAACAGGAACCGAGCGAACAAGATCGGTTGCTGGAACAAGCCAGAGTGCTGGACGAACTGAAAGAGCAGGCTCGCCAGGCCGGTCATGCGCAGGGCTTTGCAGAAGGTCAGATGCAGGGTTATGAGCAAGGGGTTCAGGAAGGCCGGCAAGCCGGGCTGGAACAAGGTTTGCAGGAAGCTAAACAGCAACAGCAAGTGATTATTGAACAGTGGAAAGCCTTACTGGCGGACTTTAGCCATTCACTGGATGGGCTGGATACCGTTATCGCTTCCCGCCTGATGCAACTTTCACTGGCCGCTGCCCATCATATTCTGGGGCAACCCGCGGTTTGTGATGGCACTGCCCTGCTGAGCCAAATCCGCGAATTTATCCAGCAAGAACCGATGTTCAGCGGAAAACCCCAATTGCGGGTGCATCCACAAAACATTCCTCTGGTTGAGCAACAACTGGGGGACGTTTTGTCCCTGCACGGCTGGCGTTTGGTTGCTGACAACAAACTCCATCCGGGCGGCTGTAAAATCACGGCGGATGAAGGCGATATGGACGCCAGCTTAGCCACCCGCTGGCATGAAATGTGCCGTCTGGCCGCGGCGGGAGAATTGTGATGACCGCAAGACTTGGCCGCTGGCTGGCAACCTTGGATGCGTTGGAAAAGCGGCTGGGGAAAACCCCCAAAGTACGCCGTTATGGGCGTCTGACTCGCGCCACCGGCTTGGTGCTGGAAGCCACAGGCTTACATTTGCCGCTCGGCGCGACGTGTCTGATCGAGCGGCAAAATGGCAACGCGATTGAAGAAGTGGAAAGTGAAGTCGTCGGTTTTAATGGCGAAAAACTGTTATTGATGCCACTGGAAGAATTGGAAGGCATTGTGCCGGGTGCCCGCGTCTATGCCCGCTCTTATGGCGAAGATGCAGGAGGCGGGCGGCGCTTGCCTCTGGGGCCTGAATTACTGGGCAGAGTTCTGGATGGTGCAGGGCGTCCTCTTGATGGTTTACCTGCCCCTGACACCGGCTATCGCGCTCCCCTGACTACAACGCCGTTCAATCCCCTGCAAAGAACCCCCATCAGCAATGTTCTGGATGTCGGCGTCCGTGCCATCAATGCCCTGCTGACCGTCGGTCGTGGACAGCGCATGGGATTATTTGCCGGCTCTGGGGTCGGTAAAAGTGTGCTACTTGGCATGATGGCGCGTTATACCCAGGCCGATGTGATTGTCGTTGGATTGATTGGTGAGCGTGGTCGTGAAGTTAAGGACTTCATCGAAAATATCTTGGGGGTGGAAGGATTGTCACGCTCAGTGGTTGTCGCCGCGCCCGCCGATGTCTCGCCATTGTTGAGAATGCAGGGCGCCGCTTATGCGACCCGCATCGCCGAAGATTTTCGTGACCGGGGTAAACATGTCCTGCTGATCATGGATTCCCTGACCCGTTACAGCATGGCACAGCGTGAAATTGCTCTGGCTATCGGTGAGCCACCTGCCACCAAAGGCTACCCCCCTTCTGTCTTTGCCAAATTACCGGCACTTGTCGAAAGAGCCGGTAATGGTGTCAGTGATGGCGGTTCCATCACGGCATTTTATACGGTGCTGACAGAAGGCGATGATCAGCAAGACCCGATTGCCGATGCGGCACGCGCCATACTGGATGGTCATATCGTGCTATCGCGTTCACTGGCGGAGTCTGGTCATTATCCTGCCATTGATATCGAAGCTTCCATTAGTCGTGCCATGACCGCCCTGATCGACAATAGCCATTATCGGCGAGTCCAACATTTCAAGCAGTTGCTTTCCAGTTACCAACGCAACCGGGATTTGATCAATGTTGGCGCCTATGCTACGGGCAGTGATCCCCTGCTTGATCGGGCGATTGAGCTTTATCCGCATCTGGCTCAATTCCTGCAACAAGGTATTGATGAGCGCAGCGAGTACGATGCGGCCTGTACTCAGCTTCAGCAACTATTTCCGGCGTAATGACTGTACCGGCGTAATGACTGTACCGACATCATTACTGCCGATGAATGAATAACTTTGCCAAGGGGTATAACGTTTATCGATACCGTGCCGATATTATTTAACTATGAATGTCATTCCGTCACGCTGATGTCTGGTTGGTGATTAACACGAGGAAATACATGCAACAACACTCCCCTCTCATGACTTTGCGCGAGCTGGCTCAAGATGCCGCAGAAAAAGCGGCATCACAATTGGCACACATTCGGCAAAGTCACCAGCAAATGGAACAACAGCTCACCGCGTTAATGAATTATCAGGATGAATATCGTTCCCGTTTGAATGACACCCTCAGTAGCGGTATGTCCTGCTCGACCTGGCAAAATTATCAGCAATTTATGAAAACGCTGGAAATGGCCATTGAACAGCACAAATTACAACTCAATCAATGGAAAAATCGCCTTGAGCAGGCCATGTCACAATGGCAGGAAAAACAGCAGCGCCTGAACGCGTTCGATACACTGCACCAGCGGGCGGAACATAATTTGAAGTTACACCAAAATCGCATGGAGCAAAAACAAATGGACGAGTATGCACAACGCGGTGCACAACGGAGAATGAAACAATGAATCTCACTCTTTTGCCTACAGATTTAAACATCACGGATAAAGGTCAGCCGGCTTTAAAGAATTCCGTGCCCGGTAGCCCTTCTTCTCAATTTGAGCAACTGCTCAATGCAGAAACAGCCTCTATGCACAATCCCACCACGAAGCCTACCCCCAAAGCGGATAAAAATAGCCTGAAAGGGGATAAATCGGCGTCAGATAATCGGGTGATCAAGGATAAATCAGAGACGCAGGAAGCGGCACGGCAAGAAAACCGCGCTGAATTTGCGATATCGAAAGAGGATTCCCTGTTATCAGCCGAAGCATTAAGTGCGGCAATCCCTATCCAGCTTGCCGGATTGTTACCCCCTCAACCAAATTCCGCGGTCGTTCCTGAAAATGCCGGTGGGTTGATGGGCGATGAGTCGTTGGAAAATATCTTGTCAGAAAATACACACCGGCAAGAAAATGCCGGACTGGAGAGTGAAAACAGCCCTGTCGGGACACTGTTGGATAGCAATACCCTGGATAACAATACCCTGGATAGCAATATCAAAGATAGCCGATCCATTGATCCCTATCTTGCGCAACACGCTAAAGCTGGTGAGCAACATGAAGGTGTTCAGCGTGTCGCTAACCATGCCAAACAAGAGACGTCCCTGAATAATAAGAGCGAGACTCTCCCCCGCCTTCAACCTGAATCAGCACCGCTCGCCGAACCAATCAAACTGGCTGCCAGCTATCTTGCTACTCATCATGAAGCGGGATCGGACAATACGGTTTTCAAAAATACCGTTTCAGGCAATCTCGTATCAAACAATGCTGTTTCAAACAATGCCGTTTCAAACAATACCGTTTCAAACAATATCGTTTCAGACAATACCGAAACGTCAAATCTGCTCAAGATAGCCATTCAGGCCGCGCCTGCATTGGCAACCTCCACGGCAGAGACAGCGTCTGCCGACTCACCGACGTTATTAGCCACCCCGTCCCTGTTTTCAGCCGGACAACACTCAACGGGACAATTTCAGCTGCACAGCACAACGGCACCGTTATTGAATGCCCATCTTGGCAGTGAAGAGTGGCAGCAACAACTCAATCAACAAGTACTGTTTTTTAACCGTCATGGTTTGCAACAGGCAGAACTTCGCTTACATCCCCAGGAACTGGGAGCGCTGCATATCCGCATGAGCATTGAAGACAATCAGGCACAACTGCATTTCGTTTCCGCCCATCAGAATGTTCGCACGGCGCTGGAAGCGGCATTGCCGGGATTGCGCCATGCACTGGCGGAAAATGGCATTCAACTGGCGCAAAGCAGTGTCAACAGTGATAGCCAAGGCAATGCTCAACAAGAGCATTTTGCCAATAACCCGAACAGTCATTCCCGTTCCCATGCCGAAACTCAACAACCTGATTTAGCAACTGCAACAGGAAACACAGTTTCTCATACGGCAACCATCAGGGTAACACCGCAACAACTCACTTTGGCGCGTGGAGGGGTTGATACTTTTGCCTGACGAATCTTGCCTAACCCATTTCGCCTAACGAAAAAAGGTCGATAACAAACGTGTGAGTTAATGGTTTTTTTTCCGTTTGTTCCGGCCATTGCCGGAACAAAGACGCGGGATAATTGAGATCGATTTTGATGGATAAGAGCTCCGCCACGGAATGCGCGGAAACTTATTCGCAACAGAAAACAGGAACTTGTTTGTCCATGTCTGATTATAGCTACGAGCATAAACGCAAAAATCCAATTTGGATGATACTGTTAATACTGATTGCTGTTCTTGGTGCTGCCATTGGAGGGTATAGCTGGTGGGTAATGAGCCAGTCAACCAATAATAGTTCAGAAAAAACCAAAGTTACTGATACCCCCGTATTTATGACTCTGGAACCTTTTACGGTCAATTTGATTGACAACGAAGAACACTTTGATCGCGTTTTGTATGTTGGCATCACATTACGTTTAACTGACGCCAAAACCCGTCAGCGCTTCCATAATTATCTGCCAGAAGTTCGTAGCCGTATGTTGCTGTTATTGTCTCGCCAAAAAGCGACCGATCTGGCAAAAGATGACGGCAAAATGCGTTTGGTGGCAGAGATCAAACAGACACTACACCCGACACTCATACCCGGTGAACCCGATCAGGAAATCACCGATGTATTATTTACTACGTTTATTCTGCGATAATCACAATGAGTGACAATATTCTTTCACAAGCAGAGATTGATGCTCTGCTCAATGGTGACAGTGCCTCTGCTGATGACGTAGAACAAACCGCGTCTGGAGAAAATGAGGTTCGTCCTTACGATCCCAATACGCAACGCCGTGTTGTACGCGAACGTTTGCAGTCACTGGAAATCATCAATGAACGTTTTGCCCGCCAATTCAGGATGGGGCTGTTTAACATGTTGCGCCGCAGTCCGGATATTACGGTCGGTGCCATCAAGGTTCAGCCTTATCACGAATTTGCCCGCAATCTGGCCGTGCCGACCAACCTCAATCTGGTTCATTTAAAGCCATTGAGGGGAACCGCACTCTTCGCTTTCGAGCCTAGCTTAGTTTATATCGCCGTGGATAACCTGTTTGGCGGTGATGGTCGTTTTCCAACCAAAGTCGAAGGCCGTGAATTTACCTATACCGAACAGCGGATCATTAACCGGATGCTGAAACTGGCACTGGATGCCTATCGTGACGCCTGGGATTCTATCTTTAAACTTGAAGTGGAATATGTGCGTTCCGAGACGCAGGTGAAATTCACCAATATCACCACTTCACCGAACGATATCGTGGTGACGACCCCGTTTCAGGTCGAGATCGGTGCATTGACCGGAGAATTCAATATCTGTATTCCCTTCGCCATGATCGAGCCTTTGCGCGAACGCCTGACCAATCCGCCGGTGGAAAATGTGCGTCAGGAAGAGAGCCAGTGGCGTGACAGTCTGGTGAAACAAGTTCAGCATTCAGAATTAGAACTGGTGGCGAACTTTGTTGATATTCCCCTGCGGCTATCAAAGATCCTTAAATTGAGAAAAGGCGATATTTTGCCGATTGAAAAACCTGAACGCTTAATCGTTCACGTTGATGGTGTGCCGGTGCTCACCAGTCAATATGGAACACTGAACGGGCAATATGCCCTGCGTGTTGAACACCTGATTAACCCTGTTTTAACGGCTCTGGATGAGGAAAAGCCCAATGAGTGATGCTAAACAACCTACAGATACCAGCTCGACTGAAGCTATGTGGGCAGAAGCGCTGGAACAACAGGCCGCACAGCAAACCTCTGACAGCGGCGCGTCAATATTTGAGAATCTGGATGTGCAGGATGCGTTGGCCCAACTTTCCGATATTGACCTGATCATGGATATTCCCGTCAAGCTCTCAGTTGAGCTGGGCCGGACCAAAATGACCATCAAGCAACTCTTGAGGCTGTCACAAGGCTCAGTGGTTCCCCTTGATGGTCTGGCGGGCGAACCGTTGGATATCCTGATTAATGGTTATTTGATCGCACAGGGGGAAGTGGTGGTGGTCTCCGATAAATACGGTATTCGTATCACCGATATCATCACGCCTTCTGAGCGTATGCGTCGCTTGAGTCGTTAACTATGATGGCAAATCCGCCTTCCGTTCATGTTTCTTTTCAACCCGATGCGGCATCTGCTGCTGCACCGGTTAACACAACGGTCAGTCATGCTCATGTGAGTACGATAACCCCTGCCCCCCTGCCGGCCGGCCAAACGCTGATGCAGGTCAGCAGTGCGCTGGGCGGTATTTTATTGCTGATTTTTTTCATGACATGGCTAGTTCGCCGTTTGGGTTTTACTCCCGCGAAAAGCAAAAATCATCGTTTGCTAAACGTTAAGGCAAGCTGTTCCCTTGGGTCAAAAGAGCGGGTTGTGGTGGTCGAAGTCGAAGATAACTGGTTGGTTTTGGGGGTCACGCCCCAACAGATCACGATGCTGCACCAAATGCCTGTCCCGCCAGACAACCTGGATAAGGAGACCCCGCTCAAATCGCTGCCATTTGGTCAGATGCTAAAAAATACGCTCCAGCGAAAGCGCAAGAATGACAAGGACGATGATGAAAAATAGCGTTTTTTTTATGACAGGCAATCAAATGACCGGTAAGAAATGTGTAATGCGTTTGATGACGCTGTTTATGGCACTCCTGCTGCCGTTGTTCCCCATGAACGCGGCTGCTGAGTTTCCGGGTATCATCAGCCAGCCTTTAGCCAATGGCGGGCAAAGTTGGTCACTGCCGGTTCAAACCCTGATTTTCATTACGGCATTAGGTTTTATCCCCGCTGCCCTGCTTATGATGACCAGTTTTACCCGTATCATCATTGTACTGGGTTTGCTGCGCAATGCGCTGGGAACGCCTTCAGCACCACCCAATCAAGTGATGCTGGGATTAACGCTGTTTATGACTTTTTTCATCATGGCGCCGGTATTTGATAAAGTCTATCAAAACGCTTACCTGCCCTACAGTGAGGATAAAATCACGCTGGAAGTCGCCCTGGATCAGGGTGCCCAGCCCTTACGCCAATTTATGTTACGTCAGACACGGGAAAATGATCTGGCACTGTTTGCCCGCCTTGCTAATCAAGAGGCATTTGAAACGGCGGATGCTGTTCCCATGCGTGTGCTGGTTCCTGCATTTATTACCAGTGAATTGAAAACCGCGTTCCAGATTGGCTTTACCCTCTTCATTCCATTTCTGATTATCGATCTGGTGGTTGCCAGTGTCTTAATGGCGTTGGGGATGATGATGGTGCCGCCAGCCACCATATCATTACCGTTCAAACTGATGCTGTTTGTCCTGGTGGATGGTTGGCAATTATTGCTTGGTTCACTGGCACAAAGTTTTTATATCTAGTCAGCGGCCTGATATTGAGTGTGACATCTTAAGAATAAAGATCAAAAAGTGGTCTGAGGAAATTATGACTCCAGAATCGGTAATGGCCCTCGGTGTTGAGGCAATGAAAGTCGCATTGGCATTGGCTGCGCCACTCCTTTTATCTGCCTTGGTTTGTGGCCTGATCATCAGCCTATTACAGGCGGCAACTCAGGTAAACGAAATGACCTTATCATTTATTCCAAAAATCCTGGCTGTTGTCGTGACCATCATCGTCGCTGGACCATGGATGCTAAATTTGCTGCTGGACTACATGCGTACACTGTTTAGCAGCATTCCGGCTATTATCGGTTAATGATGATCCCGTTTGACAGCGAAACGCTTTCACGCCTGGTTAGCGATTTCTTCTGGCCGTTAGTGCGCCTGTTGGCCTTATTCAGTACAGCCCCTATTTTCAGTGAAAAACAGATACCGATAAAAGTTAAAATTGGCCTGGCATTCTTTATCACTGCCTTACTTGTTCCGACTCTACCCTCCCCTCAAATTCCGATTTTTTCTGTGGCCGGAATTTGGGTCTTGATACAGCAAGTTTTGATTGGTATGGCTTTGGGGCTGACCATGCAGATAGCCTTTGCCATAGTACGCCATGCGGGTGAGGTTCTCGGCTTACAAATGGGACTTTCATTCGCCATATTTTTTGATCCTACGGGTGGCCCGAATATGCCTATCTTAGCCCGTATTCTCAATATGATGATGATGTTACTGTTCCTGGCTTTTGAGGGGCATTTATGGCTATTGTCGATTCTGGCCGATACGTTTTATTCCATTCCGGTTCAAGCAACGCAATTGAACCCGAAAGGTTTCTTGTTGTTATCCCAAAGTGCCAGCCTGATATTTGTCAATGGCATGATGCTGGCAATGCCAATGATTACCCTTCTTCTGGTCTTGAACTTTTCGCTGGGGATCTTAAACCGCATGACACCACAACTCTCTGTATTTGTGATCGGTTTTCCGCTGACCCTGACAGTGGGAATTTTCACGCTTTCTCTGTTATTCCCACTGCTGGTGCCATTTACTGAGCAATTATTTGGCGAAATGTTCGACCGACTGGCGGTAATCGTCGGTGAAATATCGGGCTAATTAAAATTGGGTTGACCATTGGATGCGGTAACACCACCATCTATCGGTAAATTCACCCCATTAATAAAGCTGGCATCTTCACTGGCTAAAAAAGCAATGGCGGCTGCCACTTCAGAAGGTTGACCTGCTCTCTTTAACGAGATTCGGCTATCAAAATAGTGCAACGTTTCATCGTCGAAACGGGCAACCATCGGCGTCATCACTAAACTTGGGCACACGGCATTAACACGAACGCCCTGAGCGCCGTAATCCAGTGCCATCGCACGGGTCACATTGACCACCGCGCCTTTTGCTGCGCAATAATGTGCCCCTCCCCAATCACCGCCCAACCCCGATACAGACGCATTATTGACAATACATCCCTGACTTTTCAGTAAATGCGGCAAGGCGGAATAACTACAATTAAGTACCCCATTCAGATTTGTCGCCAGCACTTCATCGCCCTCTTCCGGAGAGACACTTAATAAATCACCGACAACGTACAAGCCTGCATTATTCACCAGAATATCTATCCGGCCAAAATGCCTGACCGTTTCATCAACCATATTTTTAACCGATTCCCGATTCGCCACATCGGTCTGGATCACGAGCGTTTTGTCCGATGACAATTCACTGCATACATGGTTAAGCTTATCTGTATCCCGCCCGACCAGGACAACAATGGCACCTTCTTGTGAAAAACGTGTTGCGGTAGCCTCGCCAATGCCGCTGCCTGCGCCAGTAATAATGACAACTTTATCCTCGAATCGATTCATTTTATTATCCTCATTGATGTAGTTTCAAAATTCGCTATAAATTTGCATTCCCATAGGCAAGCAGCATAAGTTTTTCTAACTGATTTTAGGTATTGGCTGAAGACCGGACACTAATTTATCCCAAATAGATGTTATCCCATTGCCAGACAATGTTTTTTATGTATGGAAAGCAAAATACTCAATAATCATATCCGCCAGAATATTATTTGTTAATTACTCTACTATAACTTTTTTTATATCTGGTTAGTCATTAAGTAGCTGATAACAGTTCGACCAGAGTTTATCGCCAATAAACTTCACATTACACTGGCATTGCTCCTAAATATAGCTGTCTATATTCCGCCATCTATTCCACACCAAACTTCTGTTTAAGCACTCGCTTTCCTGATTCTGTTAATACCAGTTCCCGGCTATCCAATTGCCTATTTGATGAAAAACAGATTTGGGCTGAAAAGTATTTAGCTCAAATCCAGGCTGACAGTAATACTTTAAGAAAATGGGTCACTGTCAGGCCAAGTCTGGGTTAATACAAAAATATCTTTCCTGATTATTTTCAACAGTACCGAATTAGCCGATGATAATTTTTCATAACATAAATTTATAGCTTTCCAATGCTTTAACTGTCTTAGCCATCCCTATTTGGGATAAAGACGCGAGAAATTCCTCAATTGTTAATGGCGGTTTTTTCAATGAATTTCGTAAATTATTAATGGATTGTAGGGATATGGCATGATTAAGATCTATTATATCTGATACAAAATCATCTGGGTGAAGCGCTTCAATGCCAAAAGTAGAAAGATAATCTGCCGGAAAATCTTTTAGATTGTACGTAACGATGATTTCGGCATTCGCCTGTATTGCAGCAGCAAGAACATGGCGGTCATTCTTATCGATCAAATTGATACTCGGGATCAACAAGTCATATCCAATAACATTAGCATCTGGTAATGCTCTATCCATGAGCATTTGTACGCGATTAAGCTGCTCAATGGTTAAATCTGATCTATTAATTAAAAGATTTCGTTTCCATTCTTCATGAATGTCAACTGTCCATTTGGGTTGATAAAGGCCGCATAGACCGAGGTGCATTAACAAGTCTCGCAGCCTTGCTGGATAAAGTACACACGCATCCAGTAACACAGGATAGGGTGAATGTGTCATTAGTAAATACCATAATCTTGTGAAAGGCTTGTCAATTCGTCCATTGCTAACATTGCATCAGCATCACGCTTTTGTTTGAAAGCCATAAGATCTGCAAAACGTATCCGCCGATGACGTCCTGTTTTATGAAATTTGATTTGGCCATCCTCAAGTAATTTAACAACATGTGGCCGTGATACATTAAGTATATTGGCAGCTTCTTGAGTAGTCAGTTCAGCATGAACAGGAACTATCTGTACTGCATTCCCGCAGGCAAGTTCGCCCAAGATTTCGACGAGTAATCTTACCGCAGAAGAAGGAACCTCTATTGATTGCCCCTCCTTTTCGTCATTTTTAATTGTGAAATGACGCGCCTCAAACTTTGTAGCCAACAATGCCGACAAATCGCGATAACTTTTTTGCGCAATCTCTTTTTCTTGTGTATCTGGTAACTGGATATTGGGTAAAGTGGTCGTAGTCATAATTGCATTTCTCCTCTCTATTTCTATATATTGCAAAATCCATTTTAATCGAAATAAAAGAAACGAGCAATATTCGAAATAATCGAAATATCGCAAGGGAAAAATGTACTGTGGGAGAACACCGATGGCAACATTGTTTGATGGGAAACAGAGTGGTGCTGAAAAGTATTTAGCTCAAATCCAGGCTGACAGTGACACTTTAAAAAATGGGTCACTGTCAGGCCGAGTCTGAGCTAATACACTTAATCAGCGATACATCTCAAACAGTGACATCCCTTTTAAATCAGAGAACGCCTTATAGGAAGCCTGTAGCGCAGCTTGTTCCTGATAATAACTGGAAATGACAGACATCAAATCCGCATCCATCAATTCACCCATACGAACTTTATTGGCAATGCTGCGCTCACTAGCCAGCGCGTCCAGTTGATCCATTTCTTGAAGCTGTAGCCCCAGTACCGCTTCCGTCGAAGAGAAGTTATTTAAGCTATTACGTACACCCCGATTAGCCTTGTTCATTAACGCCAGTGATTCTTCTCTTTCTGCTTCGCTGGCATTCATAAATGGTTTTTTAAGTGCTTCGATCGCGAAATCAATGGAGGCAAAAATATCTGATTCACTGGCACTGCCATCAGGCTCTTTCATCGGATTGGACGTTGCCGATAGAAAAACTTTCTGCCCTGTATGGGCGATAACCATAGAACGATGGTCATCCACTCTTTGGGTTATGGCTTCATGTCCACCTTTGTAGTGAACTTTCCCATTTTTATCCGCATCTAAAGGGGGAGAATCGGTTTTATAACCCGCAAAAATATAGCGGCCATTGCCATCAGTTTTATTGCCGAGGTTCAGCAATTGCTGTTTAAGTCCGTCCAACTGCTGGGCATAAGAGGCCCGGTCATGATCGCTCTGTTCATCCGCCGCTGCCACTAAGGTTTCCAAAACATTCTGTGTCACCTTTCCAACACTGGCGATAGTGTCCATTTGGATTGACATCGTGTTCTTGGCAAAAATACGCGCCGCCACATATTGCTGATTCTGCGACTCAGATTGAGCAACCATAATGTTCTGCGAAGCCGCCAATGGATCATCCGATGGGTTGATGACACGTTTCCCAGTGGATAATTGTTCACCGTGTTGCATCCACTTAGTTTGGGCGCCAAAAATTCCATTCATTTTTTGGCTATACAAAAGATTAGTACTTACGCGCACAATATCACTTCCTTTTTTTCTTCAGCCACGACGCATTAACGGAGATCTAAAATGGCATTGAACAGTGTCGATGCGGTCTGGATAACACGGGCATTTGCCAAATAATATTGCTGCAAACGTTGCAACTCACCGTATTCTTCGTCCATATTGACGCCAGAAATAGACTCGCGAGCTTGATGAAGTGCATCTACGTTGATCTTCTGAGCATCCACACTACGTTGAGCGCTATTGGCTTTACTGCCCACGGTACTGACCAGCGAAGCATAAGCACTCGTAAAAGTATTTTTACCCTCAATCAGCTTCTTGCTTTGCAAAAGAGTGAACTCCTTCGCATTGTTATTATCACTTGAGCCTGAATCTTTGGCACCAGACAGTGCCAATTGGGCAGAATCTTCAATTTTAACTTGCAGCGTTGCGATGACGCTACTGACCGTTTTCAGTGTGTAGCGATCATTATCCTGTGGATTGGTTGCCTTGATGTCGACTTTCAAACCATCAAATTCCAGTGCATTACCCTTTTGAGTCACAGCGATCATGGCTCTGTCAGCAACACGCTGGACTTTCCAATCACCACTTTCATACTTGATGATGTAGTCACTGGCTTTCACTTTAGTGGTATCGGTGTATTCCACGGTAATTTCGGCCGTACCTTTATTGTTGCTGTTGGCAATAGCGTCTGGTTTGGCAAAATTGAAGAAATCTTCGCCGGATTTATTGTCCAGAGTGAAACCCGCGCGCTGGATCTGATTGAACTGATCCGCCATCACTAATCCCAACTGGTTTAATTGATTGCGGGTTGGATCGATGACTTCATTACGCACACGCAATGCGCCACTCAAACTGCCCTGCGAGATAAAACGCTCATCAATTTCTCTCGTCCCCGTGCCATTGTTATAACCCAGCGTGATACGGCTGCTGTCTGCACTCGATGAGATCGCTGCTAACCGATGAGATTTGTTGCCCGATACCAGTGATATCCCGCCACCAAATGAAACATTGTAAACACCACCGGTCTGCTGGGTCATTTCTATTTCGACCAATTTATTTAGCTTACCCAGCACCTCGTCACGTTTATCCAATAAGGCAAGCGGTTCACCGACTCCCATGCCCCGCATATGCGAAATTTCATTGTTCAGAAAGGCAATATCTTCTGCATATTTATTGATTTCTCGGACATTTTGCTCAATTTGGCTATTGATACCGTTGTCTAGATTACGCAGAGTTTGGTCGGCTTCTTTAAATCGGTTAACCAAGCCTTCGGCTTTGCCCAGCACGGTGGTTCTTGCCACACTATCTTCGGCATTGCTTGTAAGAACGCTCAGACTCGTAAAGAAATCCCCCATAGAACTGGAAAGGCTGGTTGCATTATCCGCCAACAGATTCTCAACCTGAGAAGCCTGCTGATTATATGTGGTTAATGCCTCATATTTGGTCTGTGCCGTATTATATTGCTGGTCGACGAATTCATTATATTGACGGTTAATGGAACTGACATGCACGCCATTACCAATAAAGCCAACCGCTGACATGCTACCGTTATTCTGCGACATGACCGTTGTCTGGCGGTTATACCCTTCAGTTTTCGAGTTGGAAATATTATTACCCACGATACTCATTGCCACCTGCGCAGCATTAATACCGCTCATAGCAGTATTCATAAGACTATTGGACATATGTAGATCCTTTTACGTTTTCGTTATGCCTCCGTCATAGGAGGTCATTCACTGCTACCGTTATCGGCAAAATTCCCTGATTCTTGAGCTCAAAATAGGTTATCAAAATCATCAGAATAGGTTTTTGCCATTTGATGACCGGTATTTTTTAACTGCTGGATCAGTGAGACTAATTTTTTAGCATAGCCGGGGTCAGTGGCGTAGCCAGCTTCTTGCAAGGAATAGGCACCCTGCTCTGCTGTCGCTGAACCAGCAACCTTGGCATAACGGGGATTTTCCGTCAGGAGCTTGACGTAATCGGTTATTGCTTCCACATAAGAGCCATAGACTCGAAAGCTGTCCTGCATTTTCTTCGGTTCACCCTCAATGTATTCCGTGGTCATGATCTGGGTGACAGGCCCTTTCCACTGTTTCCCCGCTTTGATACCAAACAGGTTATGGCTCGGTTTACCTTCCGCCGTCAAAATTTCCCGTTGTCCCCAACCGGATTCCAGCGCAGCCTGGGCAATGATCAATAAATGAGGAATACCGCTTTGCTGGCTTGCCAACTGTGCCGGCAGAGAAAGCAGCGAAACAAAGCTGGCACTGTTCATCGGTAATGGTTTCGGTTGAAAAGCCCCCCGGGAGGAGGACGAAAACGGGTTTTTAGATCCAGAGCCAGACATCACGTCAGGCATAGCCCGGCGCATAAACGGCTCCAGTGCCTGTTTCGGTAATGTTTGCAGAATGTCATTATCCAACGGCATCGGCACGGTATCGGCTAATTCACCGGACACCTGATTTGCGCTGGAGAACTGCTTAACAATCATATCCGCAAATCCCAGCCCTTTTTGCGAAAGGTCTTGGGCAATTTGTTGATCGTACATCGAAGTATAAAAACGGGTCTGTTCACTGCTGAGCATGCCATCCTGTGGTAACGAGGAACGCATACTTTTTAGCATCATCTGAACAAAGACGCCTTCCAGTTGTTGGGCTACTTGCCGTAGCCCTTGTTGGGGTTCCTGTGATAATTTGGCTTTCAGTGAATGCAATGAATTAACATCATAAGCGGCATTGGACATCGTCAGAAAATCACGCATCAGATAATCTCCAGTTTCGCCCGCAGACAACCGGCGCTCTCCATTGCCTGCAAGATCGACATTAAATCCGTGGGTGTTGCCCCCAACGCATTTAATGCACGCACAACTTGCGTCAGATTCGCACTGGCACTGAGCTGCTGCAATGTGCCGCCCTGCTCCTGAATGTCGACCCCAGTATTACGGGTTACGACGGTACTGCCTCCCGCCAATGGCGTATTGGGCTGATTGACTACTATCTGACGTTCGACGGTCACCGACAAACTGCCGTGGGCAATCGCACAACTGTCCAGCGTCACATTGCGGTTCATCACCACCGATCCGGTACGGGAATTGAAGATCACTTTGGCATCACCGGCATCGACACGGATAGGTAAATTCTGCACCTGAGCCAGAAATTTCACCTGCTCGCTGTTTTCCACCGGCAAACGTAACTGAACCGTGCGGGAGTCCAACGGGGTTGCTGTCCCAGTACCTTTCAACCGATTGATGGCATCACTGATTTGCTGAGCCAACCCGAAATCATCATCATTTAGTTGCAGGTTTAACGAGCCTTTCTGGCCGAACTGAGTCGGCAATTCACGCTCAATCACCGCCCCATTGGAGATACGGCCGCCCGCAAGCTGATTGATTTTGATACTGTTACCACCGGCGCTCGCCCCAGCCCCTCCCACAAGGATATTGCCCTGAGCCAGAGCATAAATTTGATTATCCACCCCTTTCAATGGGGTCATCAGCAATGTCCCTCCTCGCAAGCTCTTGGCATTACCCAGCGAGGAAACGACAATGTCAATATTTTGCCCTGCACGCGCAAAAGGGGGCAGTTTGGCTGTCACCATTACGGCAGCGACATTTTTGAGCTGCATATTCGTACCAGAGGGGACGGTAATCCCCAGCTGCGACAACATATTACTCAGGCTCTGGGTAGTGAAAGGGGTTTGCATGGTTTGGTCACCCGTTCCATCCAGACCCACCACCAAACCGTAGCCAATCAGCGCGTTATCCCTCACACCTTCAATCGTCGTCAAATCACGAATACGTTCGGCAAAAACCGCAGTCGATGTGAACGTACCGGACAGCACCAACAACAGCGTAAAAAGGCTGGCGACTAATTTTTTCATCCTGACCATCCTCTTTTAAAACGGTGAAATATTCATAAAGAAACGTTGCAACCAACCCATGTGCTGCGCTTCATTGATGTAACCATCACCGACATATTCAATACGGGCGTCAGCAACCTGATTGGAACTGACTGTATTGTTGCCCGTGATCATGCGCGGGTTAACAACGCCAGAGAAACGGATAAACTCCGTTCCCTGATTAATGGCGATCTGTTTTTCCCCCACGACATGCAGGTTGCCATTTGCCAGCAGGTGATCGACGGTCACGGTAATCGTGCCCCTGAAAGTATTGTTGGCATTTGCTCCCCCTTTGCCGCCAAATTCGGTATTTCCTTCTATGTCTAAATCAGTTTTTCCTCCGCCCATCAATCCCTGTAAAAAACGCGGGGTCAAGGCCGCCTTTAAACCGGTTTTTCCATTGCGGCCGGCATTAGCTGAAGAGTTTTTGCTCGCGCTGACGTTCTCTTGCAAGATAATCGTCAGCGTATCACCGATATTGCGCGGACGGCGGTCTTCAAACAGGGGTTGATAACCGTAATAAACCGGTTGGACAGTCTGGAAAATAGAACCATTTGGCGTTGGAGCAGGCGCTGCGGCGGGTTTTGCGGTTGTTTGCCCTTGCACCAGCGGTTTGTGCGGCATATACGCACATCCCCCCAGTGTCAGTGCTGACAGTGCCAGTACCGCCACAGATAGGTTGATACGCCACTTATTTCTCTGGCTTTTCCGTAAACCAGTGGAGCCATCAGCCTTATGGTTGTTAGCATGGCTTTCGGCAACGGGCATGGTATCCATCTTCTATGCTCTTAAGTTTATCGTGAAAATAGTGGGGAAGTGCTCCCCCACTATGGATGATTAGGTTATAACTGAGACAGTTTTTGCAGCATCTGATCAGAGGTCGATACAGCTTTACTGTTGATTTCATAGGCTCGCTGAACCTGGATCATATTGACCAACTCTTCCGCCACATTGACGTTAGAGGTTTCAACATAGCCTGAATAGAGCAACCCCGCGCCATTGATGCCCGGTGCGTTTTCTACCGGAACCCCAGAACTGTTGGTTTCCAGATAGAGGTTTTCACCAACGCTTTCCAAACCGCTTTCGTTGATGAAGGTGGTCAGTGTCAATTGCCCAATCTGCTGAGGCGCTTGCCCCTGCACATTCGCGCTGACGATCCCATCACGGGCAATGCTAATGCTAAGGGCATTATCTGGAATGATAATCGCAGGCACGACCTGAAAACCGCCGGCGGTCACCAGCTGACCATTTTGATCCTTCTGGAATGAACCATCGCGGGTATAACCCGTCGTACCGTCAGGCATCTGGATTTGGAAAAACCCCAGTCCCTTGATTGCCACGTCCATCTTCTTGGAGGTCTGCACCAGGTTACCCTGACTGTGCAGACGTTCAGTCGCGACCGGACGTACCCCTGTACCGAGCTGTAAACCCGATGGCAGGCTGGTCTGTTCTGACGACATCGCGCCCGGCTGACGTTCCGTTTGATAGAGCAAATCTTCAAACACCGCGCGTTGGCGTTTAAAACCGTTGGTGTTGACGTTTGCCAGGTTATTGGCAATGACATCCATATTGGTTTGCTGAGCATCCAGCCCAGTCTTGGCAATCCATAAAGATCGGATCATGAATTTATCTCCTCCCGATTAGCTCATAGCGAGAATTTGGTTAGCCCGCTGGGCATTTTCATCGGAACTGTGTATGACTTTCATCTGCATCTCAAAACGACGCGCATTGGCGATCATGTTCACCATGCTTTCCACAGGATTCACATTACTGCCTTCCAGTACACCCGGCATGATTTTCACTTCGGTGCTGGCCGCCAATTCATCACCCTGCTGTTCCCGTGCCTGTGGCGTTAAGTGGAACAAACCATCATCACCCCGTACCACTTGATTGGCTTCCGGTTTGACGATTTTCAACTTGCCAATCTGACCCAGCAAAGTTGGCGGATCGCTGGCAATCAGGGCAGAAATGGCACCATCGGCCGCGATAGTTAATTCAGCCTGCGGCGGAACATCAATCGGCCCATTTTCGCCCATCAACATGCGCCCCTGCACCATCAGTTGCCCTTCGGGTGAAATCTGGATGCTGCCGTTGCGAGTATAGGCTTGCGCACCATCTTCGAGCAGAACCGCCAAGTAACCGCCTTGTCCGACCGCTACATCCAACGGGCGGGAGGTGTAATTCATCGGTCCCTGACGACTATCTATGCCGGGAGTAGAAGCAACGGTCAGGGTACGTGTCGGCAGGGTTTCACCTTCAATCGGCACGGCACGCAGTGCCGCAAGTTGGGCTTTAAAGCCCGGGGTTGACGCATTAGCCAGATTATTGGTCGTGATCGCCTGATGCTCAAGCGTTTGGCGCGCGGCACCCATCGCGGTATAAATAACGTGATCCATAAAGCTATCCGCCTGAACCTATTAACGCATGTTGACCAGCGTTTGCAGAATTTGATCCTGCGTCTTGATGGTCTGGGCGTTGGATTGATAGTTACGCTGGGCGACGATCATATTGACCAGCTCCTGGCTCATATCCACGTTAGACGCTTCCAGCGCACCACTGATAAGCTTACCGAAGTTACCTGAGCCAGCAATACCCACAACCGGACTGCCGGATGCGCCGGTTTCTGCCCAAACATTATCGCCTTTTGCAGATAACCCTTCAGGGTTGGCAAAGTTTGCCATCACGATCTGACCCAGAACTTGCTTCTGGTCGTTGGAATAGGTGCCGTAAATTTTACCGTCATTTTCGATACGGTAGTTGGTGAAACGACCTGCGGCATAACCATTTGGTACTAGACTGGCAATAGAATCCTGTGCAATGTTTTGCTGTTTGCTGCCATTAAAATCAAGAGTGATGGGAGTATCGATAGAACCGTTCAACGCTTCCATATTGAACGTGAACACGTTATTAGTGCCCTGATTAGGCAACATTTGTCCATTTCCGTCAAATGCCACATCCCCCAATTTTTGGGCTTTAGACGCGGTTACAGAAAGATCCTTAGCCTGAATTTCCCATTGATTGTCTTCTCGTTTCACGAAGAATACATTGAGATCGTGCTGATTCCCCAGACTGTCAAACACGTGCAGGGATGTACTGTAGTTAAAGCTGTCTTTATTATTTGGATCGAATGCATTTTTTGCCTGATCGATCGCTGGGTTCATTGAGTTCAGGTTAGCCTTCAGCTTGACTTCTGTCGTCGCACTCGCGTCCAGCATATCGGTTGGAATCGAAATGGGTCTTACCGTTCCACCGACTTGAACCTCACCGTTTACCGCTGGGTAGCCGGTCAGCTTCATCCCCTGCATATTGACCAGGTTACGATTTGCATCCATCTGGAACTGGCCGTTACGGGAATAGAAAGTATTACCGTTGATGTCCTGCATACGGAAAAAACCGCCTTCCGTGATAGCCATGTCCAACTGGCGGTTGGTCGTGGTGGTTGAACCATCTTTAAAGTTCTGTACCTGACCCGAAACCTTCACCCCCAAACCCACTTCTGAACCACTGAAAACGTCCGCAAAGGTAGCAGAGCTGGATTTAAAGCCAAATGTTGCTGAGTTTGAAATGTTATTACCGATAACATCCAGATTACCCGCTGCGGCATTTAAGCCACTGACCGCTTGTGAAAAAGACATATGTCCTCCGTTTAATTAAAGAATCTGACGCACTTCGTCCATGTTTGCTGTACCTACCAGCCCTAAATCCAATTTAGTGCCTTTTTCCTGTCGCACAACGCCGCTAACTTTGGCATATCTCAGCGGGTGTATCGTCAACATTTGATCTTCTTGGTTTGCGGAAATGGTGAAGTGATAAGCTCCCCCTTCCACCGCATTACCGTCGGTGTCTTGTCCATCCCATTCGAAGCTGTGGACACCCGCACTCAAAAATTCGGCCGACCTGAAATCCGATTTATTGAATTCCATCTCCCGAACCACCACGCCACTTTTATTTTTGATGGTGATTTTGACGTTATCGGCAGGTCGGTCCAGTTCATAACCTAATGCTGTTGTACTGATGTTCCCTGCTTCGTTGGCACTCACCAACGTCTCATTACCGTAATCATTGCCGGAAACCATGATCCCCCGGCCAATCAGTGCGACCTTTTGCAGCGTCTGATGGTTGTCCATTTGCCCGACAATGGAACCCAACGTTTTATTGAGTTTCTCAATACCTTCCACCGTACTGATCTGCGCAACCTGTGAAGTCAATTCACTGTTTGACATTGGGTTGGTGGGATCTTGGTTTTTAAGCTGTGCAACCAATATATTCAAGAAGCTATCTTTAATATCACCACTATTTTGCGGTTTTCCGTTGGAAAACTGAGTGAGTTCACTAACGGTTGAATTATCCAATGGCTTATCAATTGAGGTGGTCATTCCCATAACAAAATTCCTGTTACTGACCCAGCGTCAGGGTTTTCAACATGATGGACTTAGTGGTGTTAAGCACTTCAACGTTCGCCTGATAACTGCGGGAAGCGGAGATGGTATTGACCATTTCCCCGACGACATCCACATTTGGCATACGGACATAACCTTTTTCATCGGCCAGCGGGTGACCGGGCTGATATTCAAGACGGAAAGGGGCAGGATCATCCACGACTTCACTCACGCGGACTCCGCCAATCTCCTGCCCAGCGGGAGCCGCAACGCGAAAGACCACTTGTTTGGCACGATAAGGCTCGCCATCCGGCCCGGCAACGCTATCGGCATTCGCCATATTGCTGGCACTGACGTTTAGTCGCTGGGACTGAGCGGAGAGCGCGGAGCCGGCAATATCAAAAATACTGAGTAGAGACATGCCTATTATCCTTGTGACTGTAGAACTGACATCATGCTTTTGATCTGCGCATTCGTCATCGTAAGTTCGGCCTGATATTTCAGGCTGTTATCGGCAAAATTGCTGCGCTCCATATCCATGTCAACGGTGTTTCCATCCATGGACGTCTGGTATGGCACCCGATATAGCAGATCCATCTCCAGATGTTTTTGAGGTTGAACGGGAATATGCCGATCGGAAGTCAGAGTCAGCCCAATTCCATTCCCAGTTACACGACCCTGTGCCATGACTTTTTTCAGTTGAGCAGCAAAATCGATATCACGCGCCTGGAAGCCTGGGGTATCCGCATTGGCAATGTTGGCAGACAGAATTTCCTGCCGCTGGTTACGGAGTGCCAGCGCTTCTTGTCGAAATTGAAAGGCGGCATCTAATTTATCGAGCATATTCCTCCCTCGGTTTGTTGGTGAAATCTGATGGCGTTAAGCTCCGAACAGCTAACAGAATAAACGCAGAAAAAAAAGGTAATTCGAAGAATAGAAACAAATTGGATTGCTATTTATCCCATTAACGAATCATCAATCGAGTTACACTGTTAGTCTTCAAAAGCAGTAATCTGCAACAGCCATAATCTCCAACAGGTGCTGAATATTTTTTGCAATCATGGTTCGCTAACAGGATTGGGTGGTGGAATGCCTGCATTAAAATTTATCGGGTTCTTTGCCTTTTTCCTTAATCTATTTTTTGTTTTTGGTAGTTCTGTAGCCTGGGGAAGTGACTTACCACAATTAATCAATGACTATTTCAGGCAGATTCATCACACACCAAATCACAAAGTTTCAGTGGAAATAAAAACGCCTGAACAACAATGGCCGACTTGTGAACTTCCTGAAATACAACCGTTAATCAGCAACAAAAATTGGGGTAGCCTTTCCATCCCTGTCGTTTGTGGTCAACAACGCCGTTTTATTCAGGTCTATGTCAATGTTATTGGTCCATATTTAGTTTCCAGGCGAACCATTAACCGTCTTGTATCCCTGACAGAAAAAGATTTCCAAATAAAAACGGGATCCTTAGATAAGCTACCAAACGACATAATCCGTAACAGAAAAGCCATACAAAATGGTATTGCAATCCGCAACATACCTGCCGGACAATTCATTACACGCAATATGATCCGGCGTCCGTGGGCCATTAAAGCCGGACAAAATGTGGTTGTTACTGTAAATGGACACCATTTTCAGGTGCGTTATGAAGGAAAAGCGATTAACAACGCCGCAAGTTTTGATAATATTCGTGTCCGACTGAACTCTGGACAGATTATTACGGGTGAAGCTCAAGAAAATGGCAGTGTAAAAATGATGTTATAAATGGCTAAAGTTTTATTTCTTCACGCCGATATAACCAACAGACTATGATTTACAGGCATGCCAGCGGTATATCGCCTGCTACCTAAGACAAATAAATAATGCCTGATTAAGGATTACGATTATGAGTATTGAACGCACTCAACCTCTACTGGCCATGGCGGCTTTGCAGCAACGCAATGCCAATGAAGGTGCTCAGGGCACTCGCAGAACAGTGGCTGTCGCAGAAAAAAGCGCCGATACACAAGTGAAGTTGAGCGAGGCGCAGAAAAAACTCGTCCAGCCAAGCAGCCAAGATATTAATATCCAGAAAGTGCAACAATTGAAAGAAGCCATTGCAAAGGGAACCCTAACGATGGACAGCGGTAAAATTGCTGATGCCCTATTCAGGGAGGCCCTTGAAAACAGGGAATATGATAAATAAACCATCAAAATCATAAAGAGCCATAAATGAAAGAACTTCAACTCTTGCTTGAACAGCAAAACGCGCACTTAAATTCGCTTTCGCAAACGATGGCAGAAGAACAGCGCATATTGAGCGAAGGCTCTATTGAAGCCAATCATTTACATCGCGTGACGGAACAAAAGACATTTTTACTTTCAGCGCTCAACCACGCTGAACGAAAACGCCAACAATTAAATGAGACGCTGAAAATAAACGCACCTTATGCTGGCTATGAAATATTAGCGGTATTATGGAGTCAAATTAATCAATCTGTTGAACATATCCGTGATTTAAATTCGCATAATGGATTCTTGTTGGATCAATATATTGAATTGAATAGTAAAGCCATCGCTTTTCTAAAAAGTCACCACAGCCCTTCTTTTTATGGTGCGGACGGCCAGGCCCGTCATAATTCAACGCTATCAGGTCACAAAATCAGCGTTTGATAATTCGTTTACTGCTCAAGCAGTAAGCTTTACAGACCTCTTGGTTTATTGGCAATGATAAGGGGTCTGTTTCTGTGTATTTGTTATTTCCTTTTTTATAAGAAGAGAATGATTCTCATTATACTATTGAAAGTTTTTGAATACTAAAACACCATGAGAGCATTATGTAAAAATCATTTCATTAAATGAGCACATTGAGGAAGAAGCTACGTTATCGTTTGGTGCGCCCAAAAACACTTACCTATTATTTTTAAAAGAATAAATATCTTTCAGTGCCACATTTAATATACTGCGATTTTTATTTTCAAGATCAAAGCAAGGTATAAATATGGATACAAGTCTAACTCTTTGAAAGCTATTTAGCTTGATATGCAAAAAATTGATATTACCCTCAATAAGATTAGGGGTAAGTTTAGCCGCGCTAAATTGAAATAGCCCGCCACCAACATTGGGATCAAAAATAAAAAATTTAGCGTCTGACCAGACAATAAAACCTACATGATTAGGGCCAATATATCTATTTGTACTTATTGCATCCTGCTTATCTTTAAAACTCTTCAAAAATAAACTTTGAGACGATAAATCTCTAATTGAATCAAATAAGTAAACACAAGTTAATGCAAACCCTGAATGATGACGATCAAAAGAGTAAACAAAATCACCAAAAGGATATTTTTCGTATGACTGATATTTAATTTGAAGAATTGAAATAATTTGTTCTAAATGACTAAAATTACCCATCACTGTCGGTTCCAGGGTTAGAGGGTTTCTCGTCATTCTTAGCATCTTTGCATACATTTCCGTTAACTCAAACGCTTTTTCCGGTGACAGAGACTCGGACTCACATTCATATAAATTTGCTAATAGATATAAAGAAATGCCTATACACCGACCACATCCGCAGGCAACCTGTGGATTACATTGAGTCAATCCGTGTTGGCTATGTCTGCAAAAATATTGGTCAAACCTGAAAAATTTCTGAGTCATATCCCCCCCTAAAGTAGCATTTTTATATACCCTATAAAATTAAGTGACAGCCCGCAAGACGAAAGCCGCTTATTATCTCCCTACTCATAACTCATGGTGAATGTCGCTGTCGCATTGACTATCCCTTCCTTAACATCACCATACCGATAATAACGCGCTTTTAAAGGAATATTGACCGGTCCTTCTGATAGCGTTTTGATATATTCAATTTTTTGACCAAGAGGAATGGGGGTTGCTTTCTTACCATCCAAAATTTGAATACCAACCCCCCTGGCCGCATTAGGATTCGGATTCAGCTTGATAATCCCCCTTTGGGGATCATAAGCGCCTTGTGAACCCGCCTGCAAGCGCAGGTTAACTTTGATACGTTCGTTGCAATTTAAAGGGATATCAAATGCCTTTTCTGCCGCGGTAGCCCCCACTTTAGGTAATTGCATACTCGTTATCGTTTCCAGTGCTACCGGAATTGGATTGTTATCAAAGGTACAAGATCGTGATTCAACCACGATATTGCCGGTACTGAACTGCCCGACTTCGATAGTTTTCCCCAAACCCGTTCCCCCCGGATTGCTTAAATTTACCGTCGCGGTTGCCACGAGCTGGGGCGGATACTGCCCCGGTTTAACCTGGCCGACACGGTAAAATACCAGTGCAATTCCAACACTTATTCTCCCACCATGATCCCGCAACATAATCGTTTTAAGTACCGTACTATTATTCTCTCCTCGCACATATTTTCTATCGTGAGGATCTCCGGTCAACCCTCTAATCGCATACCCAATGCCACTATTGCCCAAAAGGAAAATTTTTCTGCCATTGAGCGTTATTGATGACGGCACACCATATGCCTTGATACCGAGAACCGCTTGCGTTTTGTCCAGAGATTTCCCTTGACAAGTAATGACTGGGCTTGCTTCCAGCCTCAATCTATTCTCCGATTTTTCCAGCTCCTGACCAGCAGGCATATCAACCGGAAGTGATATCTTATAAGCACTCAATGTTTGCAAGGGAGCGGTACAAGAGACATCAGTATACGTATATCCCACACAGGGGGACAAAAATAGGGGCACAAACCGTAACCCTGATGGAATAGAGATGTTCATGAGTAATCCGTTAGATAAATTATGCCGTACTTGTTAAAAAATGATGATAATTTGCCTTTATGGGTGACAATCGGCCTTTATTGAAATCACCATTGCTTTACTTTTGGGTAAAAGAAAACGCGTTTTACACTGCTCAAACTGGCTTCCCCCCCATTGAACAGATAACTGCCCCTGTTCTGGAACACCGCCGAAATAAACTTCACCACCATTACCCACAATGCCCTGATTTGTCGTCGTAAAGGAACGAGGGGGATTTTCTTCATTCATATTTTCTTCATTCAACGTCGCTATTGCGCCAAAAGGAATGGGTTTGCCACGATACGTCAAAGTAAACAGTACCCTGCGACCGATCCGTGTATGGAAATCAGCCACGACCATCGCTCCCTGTGTTGGAATCACCGTCTGGATATTGGCGCCAATCTCCACCCCCTCCGCAAACGAATCCGGTGACAGGGCAATACGATTACGGTGATAAGGGCTGACATAAGGCAGGACAGCATGACCTTGCCCATCCGTTTCCACGCCGCTGTAGCCAGTCACTTTAACGCCGGTAGCGCCAGACGTTCTGACGAGTACAATGGTCTCACCCAGCGGTTGCGACCAGGTTAAGCCATGACGATGGGCAACTACGCCCCCTTTGAAACCATAGCTAATCTGTTTTGAGTCATCACTGTAGTGATATCCGCCAGACAACACACCGTAACGACCTTTATAGTTAAGATGAAGGTTACTGCTGGTGCCCTGATCATGATGACTGCGGCTCTGTTGCAGGGAGTAATTCAGCCTGCCTAAAGCCGTACCGCTCAGCCCGACGGATTGGTTAATCTCACCCCGACGATTATGATTGATGCTATAAGTTGCCCAGCTACCTGATAGCCAACGGTCAAGCGGAACCTGTACATTGAATGCCAGTTGGTTATCGGCCATTGAGTTGCCTGAACGCATGTTTTGGCTGTAGTTTTGGGTATAGTTTTGGGTATAGTTCAGTGTGTAATGGATATCGGCATAATTCACGCTGTACCCGACATTCAAACTGCGGGTAGTGCCGCTGTTTCCCCAATCATGCTGCAAATAGCCGGAAAAATAGAGGCTGCCATAATCCGATAAGCCTTGGCTCAATGTGAACTGAAATTTATGTTTATTCTGATATGACAGCTCATCATTTGCCGCTCTGTTATTGACGTTCTGAAAATCGTAAAAATGCGGTGAAGGATAATAAGAACCGATCAGAGACAAATTCGTCCCCGTCTGTTCAAAATCCTTGGCATACTGTGCCCGATAGACCCAACCCCGTTGCTGGCCTTGATTGACAATATCAGCCTGTGACTGCGTGATATCAAACGCCAGCGAACCCCAGTGACCAAGACTGTATCCTACACCAACCGCATACGCCTGATAATTTGCAGACAGCAACATACCGCCATACAGCGTTGCGGCATAGGACAAGCCGTAATAAACCTCATTCTGCATAAAGATGGGTTGACGGGCATCTGCATGCGAGTTGCGGTATTCTCCCGCGGTAAAGCGGTATTTGAAATTCCCTTCCCTCAACATCATCGGAATGGATGAAAAGGGTTGCACAAAATGGCGTTCACGACCATCGGCCTCCCGAATAACAACATCCAGATTTCCCCCGGCAGAGGTTGGATAAAGGTCATCAATAACAAAAGCCCCAGGAGGAACATGAGCCTGGTAAATGACGTCACCGTTTTGACGAATAGTCACCTGTGCATTACTTTCTGCGATCCCCCGTACCACCGGAGCAAATCCCCGTTGACTATCCGGCAGCATGTTATCATCCGACATCAGGGTGATACCGCGAAAAGCAAATCCACTAAACAAATCGCCTTGTGTATTTGTCTCACCAACCACAAGCTGGCTCTTCAGAGCATGAATATCACGCTGCAAAGAGGTAGTCAGATTGTCCCAACGTGATTTATCGCCGCTATGTCGGCCAGAATTTCGGCCAAAGTATCGATAGTAGGTGGAATAATTCCGTAAGCGCCAACTTCCCCAATTCAATCCACTACGCAGATTCATATAGACATTATTCGTACCAGAATCATTTTGGCTCCGGGTATCAGCACCATTAAGGTCATAACTCGCCCATAACGCGGGTTCCCCTTGCTGCCAAAGTGACGAATCAATCGCATCACGGGCTGTCGTTGTCATCAAAGCCTGAGGGATGGTGATCAACAGTGTTTGCTGACTGAGTTGCAATGATGCACTGGCATAAGGGATCACATCAGATAAATCAGAAATCTGTTGTTGTGGATTCAAAGCAGGAAAAGCAGAGACATTGACTCCCCAGTCAATTAATTGCTGAACGGATAAAATGGGTTTAAGTTTTTTTTCAGCCCCGATCACAAACTGGATATCTTGTGTATCTTTGTTCTGACCATTGACGCGGATAGTCACCCGGTATGTTCCCGGCGCACTGCCCCCTTTTTCTGAAAAATAACTTAAATCGGGCGGTGGAGCGGACGGATCATGGATTTCCAGTGCATTTAAGTCAAAGAGTTCACCGGCATAGCCAATGGCAGATACCATCAATATCATCGCTGGCAATACTAGCCGCTTACAAACAGCAAAAATAATAACAATCACGACACCCAATACCTTTTGGCTGATAGGTTATTACCTAGGTGATAACGTTTGGTATTGAGGCTCAGTGATGCCACCATAATCATTGATGGCTCGCCAAGTAATGGTATGACCAGAGTTTACAGGTAACGGCCATTGCCGGCTGCTGAATGGCGCCACCATACCCGCTTCCGGTATTAAACTGTTCCCAAGCTTGATGTCATAAAAAGAGACATAAAAAGGCGTTGGATTTTGCACAACCAATTGCCCGGCTTGCCGGGAAAAAATCAGTTGTTGATAAGCCGTTGCGGCGAGTTGTGCTGTCAATCCTTCCGGACGATAAAAGAGTTTTATCCGGTTTTTCAGCGAGACCAACAAACGATTGGTTGCTTCTTCTTTCAGGGCAGGAATGGCCTTAACGTTAAGCCAAAAGACCGACTCCCGATCCCGTGGCAATGTGTCATCGGTCAGAATAATTCGCAGACGGTTTTCTTGCTCCCCATCCAGACGAAACAAAGGCGGTGTGACTAAAAATGGCGTTTTGTCACCCGCAAATTCAGCCGTTGGCGTGAACTTATCAACCCAAGACTGAATAAGATAGACCTCTTCGTTACTGTCATTAATAACGGAAACGGCGACTTCTCGTTGCGAGGCCTCATAGATCACACGGGTGCTACTGAGTGCTATTCCGGCGTGAACAGGGGGAGCGAGAAAAACAGGCAGAAAAAATAACAAGCCCATCAAAAAATGTTTTGACATAACGATATTGAATCCCTACATAAATGCAAAATAAGGGATATTCCCACCCAATAGGGTGGGAATATGGCAAGCGCGATGAAAAAGAAAATAAAAATGTAAGGCGTTGGAATTATTCGTATTCTACAGTAAAGTCGGCGTTAGCCCGCACTAAACCAGATCTAATATTCGCTATTTCTGTTGTTGCTACATACTTAGCAATAAATTGCAATTCCTTAGTCGCATCTTTAGAAGTTAAATTACCCATTGCTACAGGCGCACTTCCTATTTTGATTTGCGTATTATCTGATCTTTTATAAATACCAATTCCAACACCCGTTGCGGGGGAATCCGAAGCAGTATTCGCTAACACAGTGTTATTACCCCGATCCTGAGCACCCGTAAATTTGACCTTCACTGAAGAATCGCCCGACGACTTACAATTACTTAGTTTAATTTTAAAAGGTGTATCACCTTTAGCGTCATTCTTACCTGTAAAATCACCCACGCCAACATCAACCATAGTGACATTACCACCTTCACCCGCTACCGCAGCAGAACATGTTCCTTTTGTCACCTTACCAGTAAAAATAATCTTGCCTGTATTATTCATAGCAAATGCGGAAACAGCCATAGCACCCCAGATTGCCACAATGGTCATTGATTTTATTAATAACTTCATTTTTTATTCCATTTATATTATGCATGTAAAATCCATCGAAATAAAAATACCTTTCGATAAAAAACCTAGAAATGTTAACAACAAATCCAACATATTCTATTTTTAAATTTAATAACCATAATTCCTTGTGTCAGGTATTTTTAATAAATATATCTCCAATAATTGAAATAGTATTGGAGATATATTTATTTCTATACACACTTTACCCGAATATCAGTTCAATTATTTGTTATTTTTTCCTTCAATACCTATAGTCGTATAGGTATAAAAATTAACAAATCAGCTTTTGGTTGAAAACCGATCATTTCGTTATAAATATGTTATTTGGATACTGCGAAGAGAGAATATTCCTGTCTAAAAAAACATAAAATTGGCCTCCACGCCTCATATTATTATAGTAAATTTCACTTATATCAATAGATTATATGATCCAGAATAATAAAATCCATATTATCAAGGGCGCAAAGATACACTAACTCATTTTGTCATTAAAATTGTTATTAACTATTTATTAGTGATTATCAATAGTTAAAACCTATTAAAGTGCATATTTCTATCGTCACATACTGCCAACCACTCAAGATTTTTGATTTTTAGCTCAAATAGCAAGCACAATGAATTGATTACCTCTCCGCCGCGTGGGGAGATAATAGGCTGCTTTTATCTTGCGGGCTGAAACTTGAAGTTTATAGGATATTAATTGTTTTAATATGTTGATAATTAAATTATTAATTATTGGCATAAATGGTTATACATTTATTTAAGCCTTATCCCTGATAAACACCCTATAATGGTTATTATTTATTGATAGGATGAATTTATAACCAAAATAAAAAATCGACTACTATATATTCATATAAAAAATAGTTAAGGCTTATGCTATTGATTTTATTTATGAGCTTAATCATTAAAATTGATATGACTTGGTTTATAAACGTCAAGAAATTATTTTCAGGAGGATAAAAACTGGAAAAAATAACTGAAGAAGATTAACTAAACGTGATTAATCGACAATAAGGTGATCATCTAAACGATCACCTTATTTCATTACCAATATTACCTCGCACCACCAATCGTTGCCGTCATTCTGATTTGACGATTATCGGTAATTTCAAGGTTGGACAGGACAACCAACCGGGGTAATACACGACGCAGAAAACGAGACAACAGTGGACGAAGCGCATGGTTGACCAATAATACCGGCGGGGCGTCTAGCATTTCCTGACGCTCCAGTGCCTCTGCCGCCTGACGCTCCAAACTTTCTGCCAGACCCGGTTCTAATCCGCCACCATTTTGCAGTGCTTGCAGCAGCAATCTTTCTAACCCTGTATCCAAGCCAATGACTTTGATTTCATCCGCACCGGGGAACCATTGTTGAGCAATCGCCCTGCCAAGCGCGATTCGAATCATGGCCGTCAATTCATAAGGATCTTTCTGCACCGGCGCATGTTCTGCCAGTGTTTCAATAATCGTCCGCATATCGCGGATCGGCACTTGTTCCGCCAGCAAGTTTTGCAGAACCTTATGCAGCGTTGTCAGGCTGACAACATCGGGAATAAAATCTTCCGTCAGCTTCGGCATTTCCTGACTGACGCGCTCAAACAATTGCTGTGCTTCTTGTCTGCCGAACAGTTCACTGGAATGCTGGGACAGCAAGTGATTTAAGTGAGTGGCAACAACGGTACTGGCCGCCACAACGGTATAACCTTGCACTTGTGCCTGTTCTCTTAAGCTGTCATCAATCCAGACCGCAGCCAGACCAAAGGCAGGATCGGTCGTCAAGTCACCTTGTAATTCGCCGATGGCACCGCCCGGATTAATCGCTAACCAACGCCCCGGATGAGCTTCACCACGACCAATTTCTACACCTTTCATCAGGATACGGTAACTGGCAGGGGCTAATTCCAGATTGTCACGAATATGCACGACAGGTGGTAAATATCCCACTTCTTGCGCAAATTTTTTACGGATTCCGCTGATACGGCCGAGTAATTCGCCATCCTGACGGAAATCCACCATGGGAATCAAACGATACCCCACTTCCATTCCCAGAGGATCTTCCAGTTGGACATCAGACCATGAGGCTTCTGCGGTTTGTTGCTGTTCTTCTACCGCTTTCATCTCCTCATGCTGTACCAGCAGCGGATTCTTCCCCTTACGCAAGAGGAAATAGCCCCCCCCCGCTAACACAGCCGTAAATAACAGAAAGACGAAATTGGGCATGCCCGGCACTAAACCGAGCAGGCCAAGGACACCCGCACTCAACATCATGACCCTGGGATTGTTGAAAAGCTGGGTAACCATTTGTTGACCCACATCTTCATCCGTCGCGACGCGGGTGACGATCACCCCTGCCGCCGTGGAGATGATTAATGCCGGTAACTGGGCAACCAACCCATCACCGATAGTCAGCAAGGTGTAGGCTTCTGCGGCATCCCCCAGAGACAAACCGTGTTGGGCAACACCAACGATGAGCCCTCCGACAACATTGATCACTAATATCATCAATCCGGCAATCGCATCACCGCGCACGAATTTACTCGCACCATCCATTGAGCCATAGAAATCCGCTTCCTGTGTCACCTCGGCACGGCGTTTTTTGGCTTCATCTTCGCCGATCAATCCTGCATTCAAATCAGCATCAATTGCCATCTGTTTACCGGGCATGCCATCCAATACAAAACGCGCGCCGACTTCGGCAATGCGTCCTGCACCTTTGGTAATGACCATAAAGTTAATCAGGATCAAAATCACGAACACCACGATACCGATCGCGAAATTACCGCCGACCAGAAAGTGACCAAAGGCTTCCACCACTTGCCCTGCCGCTGCCGACCCCGTATGTCCTTCCATCAGGATAATCCGGGTGGAGGCGACGTTAAGTGATAAACGCAGTAAAGTTGAAAACAACAAAATGGTCGGGAATGCGGCAAAATCCAACGTCCGGCGGGTGAACATGGCCACCAGCAAAACCATGATGGATAGCGCAATGTTGAACGTGAACAGGAGATCGAGAAAAAATGGGGGTAGCGGCAATACCATCATCGACAAGATCATCAGGATCAGAACCGGCCCTGCAAGCATTTGCCACTGGGCGCCTTTCATACTTCCCGATAACCGATTCCCCGATAAACGATTTCCCAATAAATGGAACAATGAGGCCAGATTAGCCATGGCGATTATTTTCTCCAGCAAAATCCAGTGCTGGCGGCACTGGCAGATTTTCAGGTTTTTTCGGTTTCAGGCCACCTTCCTGTTTCCAACGTTTCAATTGGTAAACCCAGGCAAGCACTTCTGCGACAGCAGCATAAAGCGCCGCAGGAATAAAGCCACCGACCTCAGCATGGCGAAACAACGCCCTTGCCAAAGGTGGGGCTTCCAGTAATGGGATGCGGTTTTCCGCACCCATTTCTTTGATGCGTAAGGCAATGAGTCCCGCCCCTTTTGCCAACACTTTGGGGGCACTCATTTTTTTGCTGTCATACTGCAAGGCAACGGCGTAATGCGTTGGGTTAGTGACGATGACATCCGCCTTCGGCACATCCGCCATCATGCGTTTACGCGCAGCCGCCCGCTGTTGTTGACGAATTCTTGCCTTTACATGTGGATCCCCTTCTTGCTCCTTAAATTCATCCTTGATCTCCTGACGGGTCATTCTCAATTTTTTCAGGTGGCTGCGGATTTGATAAAGCACGTCAAACGCCACCATGGGTATCAACATAAATAAGACAATATAACCGGCAAAAATCAGCATCATCATGGAATCGCTCAACGCTATCAGCGGATGCTGGGCAGTCAGGTTGAGCATGGCAGGCCAATTATGCCAGATAAACAGGGTCGAACCGCCTCCCACCAGTGACGCCTTCAAAATAGCTTTGAACAGTTCCGCCAGCGCATTCATGGAGAAAATTTTCTTTAAGCCAGAGACAGGATTCAATTTAGCCAGGTCAAATTTGATGGATTTTGAGCTGAATATCAGCCCACCCATCAACGCGGGCGCACTGAGGGCAATCAATACCAATCCGATAAAAACCGGCAATACTGCCCAAACGGCCTGTTTCAGCAAGCGGCCAACTTGTTGCACTATCTGTTTGTCGTTGCTGACCATGTTATGGTCGAAGTTGAATCCTTCAAACACCATCAGGGAAAGTTCATGCGTGATCGACTGTCCGCTCATCCAGAGCAGACTGACCCCTCCCGCCAGCATCAGGATTGAGGTGAGCTCCCTGGAACGCGCAATTTGCCCCTCTTTACGGGCTTTTTCCCGTTTATGGGGCGTGGGTTCTTCGGTTTTTTCGAGATCGCTATCTTCAGCCACAGCTTTCCTTGGTGAGCATTCGTGATGACATGCAGAAAATTTGCCTTTAGGAAAAGGCAAATAAAATTGTGTTAAGCATGACAAAAGCTCAGAAATTTAATGGCGGGAACACGGCGAAATTTGCAGGGGTATTTGAGGCATTATAATCACTATCTTGAATTGAGATGGCGATTATCAGCCATCTCTGTGTGTTTGCTTAATCCGTTTTAACGGGTGCCTTAATATCAATACTCTCGGCATTAACATCACGGATATGATCTTTGGTCAAACGATAGACAACCGGACTGAGAAAGGCAATCGCTATCAGGTTAGGGATCGCCATCATGGCATTGAGGGTATCCGCCAGCAACCAGACAAAAGTCAATGACTGAGTGGCACCAATCGGCAATGCGATAATCCAGGCGATACGGAAAGGCACGATGGCTTTTGGTCCCAATAAATACTGGATACATTTCTCACCGTAGAAACTCCATCCCAAAATGGTGGTGAAGGCGAAAACAGCCAAGGCAACAGCAACGATATAGTTGCCCCCTGGGATCACAGATGAGAAAGAAGCCGCCGTCAATGTTGCGCCTGTCTGGCCGGTTAGCCAGCCGCCTGTCATGATAATGGTCAAGCCTGTCACCGAGCAAACAATAATCGTGTCAATAAAGGTTCCCAGCATGGCAATTAACCCTTGACGAATGGGGTTTTGGGTTTTTGCGGCCGCGTGGGCGATAGGCGCGCTTCCCATTCCCGCTTCGTTAGAGAATACACCACGAGCGATACCAAAACGGATCGCCGCCCAAACGGCGGCACCGGCAAATCCCCCCTGTGCGGCAAGGGGGGTAAAAGCAGATTTGATGATTAAAGCCAATGCGTCGGGGATGGCGGTAGAATTGAGCGCCAGAACGATAACACCTGCCCCAAAGTAGCCGACTGTCATAATGGGTACTAATTTACCGGCAACATCGGAAATACGCTTGATGCCACCAATCAGTACGGCGCCAACCAAAATGACCAGAATTCCGGCGGTGATGGTTTTTTCGATCCCAAAGTTACTTTGCAGGACGTCCGCGACGGAGTTAGCTTGCACGGTATTACCAATACCAAAGCCGGCAATACTGCCGAAAAAGGCGAAAAGTGTTCCCAGCCAAACCCATTTTTTCCCCAAACCATTTTTGATGTAATACATTGGGCCGCCAACGTAATTCCCTTTTTTATCGGTTTCACGAAAGCGTACCGCCAACACCGCTTCTGAATATTTCGTCGCCATCCCCACCAATGCGGTCATCCACATCCAGAACATGGCTCCCGGCCCGCCCATAACAATGGCGGTCGCCACACCTGCGATGTTTCCCGTGCCGATTGTCGCTGACAGTGCTGTCATTAGTGCGTTAAACGGTGAGATTTGGCCTTCACCCCGTTGTTCATTTTTTTGGAAAAGTAGTCTGAATCCCGTGCCTAATTTACGGATCGGTAAAAAGGACAAGCGGATTTGCATGAAGATACCAATACCCAAAAGCCCAATTAGCATAGGAACTCCCCATACTACCCCATTTAGTGCAGCTAACCATTGTGTAACCAGTTCCATAGACACCCTCAGTATTTAATGCAACAAATCAGCAACAAAATTATTTCAATTAAATAAAGAGCATTTTGGGAAAATAAGCGAGGATTAATTGAGTATCTTTAGCGAGAAAAAATTGATACTGTGAGTTAAGTCACTCGTTTGGGTTACTTCTTATCAACCTTATTGATAATAATTCTTATTACATTACTTTTTCTGCTAACCCCCCAAAAATCAAATTATTATCTCAATATTGAGCAAATTAAAAGTTTTTTATAGCGAATATATCGGTATTATGCCTAATATACCCTATAGACCTCAAGTTGCAGCTCGCAAGACAAAAGCAACTGACTATCTCCCCACAACGCGGGAAGATACATATAACGAGTACAAATAGTTTCAAGAGTAACTAAAGGATTCTCAGTGGCAAGAGTAGGTTACATCAGAGTGTCGACAAGTGACCAAAACAGCGATTTACAAAGAAACGCGTTAGTCAGTATTGATTGTGAGCTGATTTTTGAAGACAAAATCAGCGGGAAGACGGCTAATCGTCCGGGGTTAAAACGCGCCTTAAAGCATCTTAAGTCCGGCGATACACTGGTGGTCTGGAAACTGGATCGGCTGGGGCGCAGTGTGAAGAATCTGGTCACGCTCATTTCCGAACTGCATGAACGTGGCATTCATTTTCAAAGCCTGACTGACAGTATTGATACCAGTACGGCAATGGGGCGATTTTTCTTTCATGTGATGAGTGCACTGGCAGAAATGGAACGCGAACTGATTGTGGAAAGAACCAATGCAGGTCTGGCCGCCGCACGGGAACAGGGGCGAATCGGTGGACGGCCAGTGGTGTTTACTGAGGAAGCCCGGCAACAAGCCGCCAGATTACTGAATAAAGGACATAGCCGGAAGCAGTTGTCGATTATTTATAACGTGTCGTTGTCAACGATTTATAAATATTTACCCGTGGGGAAAGAAGTTAGTAGTACATGCTGCAATTAATGGCCTTATGCTGTTTTCCCACGGTAAAGCCATTTAAAATGTTTGGCTAACCGGCCTCTGATGCATGCTTTTTTAATAAAGCCGGTTTCATCCACAATGAGCACCCTGTGTTTATCGCCCAAGGAAGTGTTAACACGTTTGCCTTTGTCCCCATCGCCACTCTGGTGATTACAGCCCTCCATTAAGACTTCTCCCAAATCATAAAAAATGTGAATTTAATCAATATTTACAATCAATAAATGAGAGTGATAAATCATATTTATTTATAGCTAATTGATTTTATTTAAACTTTACTCACAATATGCCGATTAATTACCCATCAATACATTAGAGAAAGATAGATGAAAAACAACAAGGAATCGCTGTACCTGCAAGAACGCGCTTACCTGCGGGAACTGGCACAGCGCGTGGCGAAACTCCGAACCAAAAAATTCTTTGGCAATTCAAAGAGGTCTATGGGACACGAATGGAAATGTAATTCGTCAGGGATCATAACAAGGAGCAAAATAAAATGAATATCATGAACGGGTTAACGGCGGCCAAAAGCGGATTACGCTTTACGTTTCAGATAGCCGGCCTGCCTGAAACCACCTTCGCCGTGGGCGAGTTTTCCCTTCAGGAAGGGTTATCTGAACTGTTTACCCTCAATCTGACGCTGGTTCAGTCTTTGCCAGAAAACCCCTTTAAGCCAAAGCCGGAAATCGATTTAAACGCCCTGTTGATGCAGGAGGCGGTGTTGCAGGTGTTTAACGGCACAACGCAGCAACGCAAAATTACCGGCATCGTCTCCCATGCGGACTGGGCGGGTACCGACGGCAATAAAACGCTTTATACCGTAACGATTCGGCCTGTGCTCTGGCGTCTGACGCTCAACCAGGACAGCCGGATTTTCCATCAGCAAAATGTGCCTGCCATCCTGAACAGCCTGTTGAAAAAGCATAAAGTCCGCGCCGATTCGAAACTTTACGATCCTCATCAGGACCGAGAATATGTGACCCAGAAGCGGGAATCGGACTATGGGTTTTTCAGCCGGCTGGCGGCCGAAGAAGGCATCAGCTTCTGGTTTGAGGATGAAACAGCGTTTTTCAGCGACAGCCATCTGGGGATGACCGCCGGGCTGCCACTGACCTACAGTCCGCAACCGGAAACCGCCCACGGCATAGATACGATTTATCAGGTGCGGCTGGGAGTCGGGATGAGTCCACAACGCAGTTTTCATAAAGACTTCAACCCGGAGAACCCACGCTATCACCTCTCCCATATGCAGAGCAGCGAAGGTTTCCGCGATTTCGGCAGCCAAACGCCGTATACCGTATTTGAAAGTTACGGGCGGTTCCAGAAAGATGCCGCCGCCAAACCGTTTCTCAAATACCGCCATGAAGCGCTGGATAACCAGAAAAAAACCGGCAGCGGCAACAGTAACTGCATCAAACTGATGCCGGGCAAAATTTTTGAGATAAAAAGTCACCCGCACGCCCCGCTGAATGCCCGCTGGCAGGTGGTCGGTATCAGCCACCACGGGCGCTGCCCGCAGGCACTGGGCGATAACCGTGCTGAGGGCACCACCCTCAGCAACCATTTCAGTTTTATCGACGGCCTTACCGACTGGCGTCCGCCTTTCCACTACAAACCGCTGGCCGATGGCGATGAGACTGCGATGGTGGTCGGGCCGGAAGGGGAAGAGATTTTCGTCAATAAAGACGGTGCGATTAAAGTTCATTTTCACTGGAACCGCTATGACCCGCCGGATGATGGGGCTTCCTGCTGGGTGCGCGTGGCACAGGGCTGGAACGGCAACGGCTTCGGTTTTATGGCGATCCCGCGTATCGGGCAGGAAGTGATTATTTCCTATCTCAACGGGGATATTGACCGGCCAATCGTCACCGGCTGTGTCTACAACGGCCTGAACCGCCCACCGTTAGACTTACCTGCCCAGAAAACCCGCACCACCTTCAAGACTAAAACCCATAAAGGCAGGGGCTTTAACGAACTGCGCTTTGAGGATGCGAAAGGCAGTGAAGAGGTCTATATCCACGGACAGAAAGATTTTACCGCCCATATTGAAAACGATGCGTACTGGCATATCAAACACGATCAGAAACAACGCATTGATAACAACCGTTACCACGATATCCGCGCTGATGACCATCATCAGGTGGCCGGTTCACGCAAAATCACCACCGAAGGCGATGTCTCCCACCGGATTGCCGGCAGCCAGCATATCCAGACCGGCGACGCCACGGTAATTGACAGCGGGCAGGAAATTCACCTGAAAAGCGGCGGCAAGGTGGTGCTGGAAGCCGCATCCGAAATCACGCTGAAAGTCGGCGGCAGTTTTCTGAAAGTCACGCCGGGCGGGATTTTGTCTTCACCGATAAGTGTCGGACAGGGTTCAGCGGGTAGCGGGCGCGGGATTTCCTTGCTACTACCGGACGGGGTGGAGCCATTGCCGGAAGTGGAATTCCCGGCTCACCCTTATTGCCCTGAGCTGGCACAACAAGACGTCAGCATGGTCATTAAACCCGCTAAGGAGTGATACTGATGGAAAATACTATTTCGGTTGAAAACACAACACCTACGCTCACTTGGCAGCAATGGCTGAGCGAATCCCATGATACGCCAGTGTTCTTTATGCTCAATTCACTGGCAAATCCTGATCCGATAAAACACTTTTACCTTAACGATTGGGTAGAACAGGCTTTTCCACTGTACAGCGGCACACCAATGCGCAAGATGCTGAAACAAAGCCCGTGGCTGGTGCAGGCAAAAGTCAGTCAACTGCCATCAATTGGCTCGATGCTTGATCACCACGCAGTCAGTGACAATAGCTGGGGTTGGGCATACCAAAGCCCGGCACCGTGGCAAGAACAACTGGCTCACTGGCAACGGCGGCAGCGAGTGATGTTACAAGGAGAACAGGTCGTTTTTCGTATGATGGATACGCGGGTATTCGGCGCGCTGGTACCAGCGTTCACACCCAGTGACTGGGCAGAATTGTTAACACCCGTGACAGAACTGCTGATTGACCTGCCTCAGCCTACACGTTTTCCACGTCCGGAGGAGTGCGGACAAGGTAATAGCGATATTCCTTTTACACTGGGTGAACACCTGCAACGGGTTTGGCTGCATTCGCCCTATGGCCTGAAAGTCTTAAGCAGCGCCCTCTATAACGACTTATGGGAAAACCACGGTGAAATGGCAAAACAGTTGGATAACCCCGTCGGCAGTTTAGAGCACCATGTTGAAAACTGGTTACGACAAAAACTTGAGGTCGGTTACCGTGTAGATAAACTTGCCAGTCAGGACTATTTGCTGGCAATGGAACAAAAAAATAACAGGAACAATGAATTATGAGTAATGGAAATTCGATTTATTGTCATGATTGTCAGAAAATGGCAAACAACAAAATAGAAATTCAGTTGGTTGATGAGCACAACAAACCTATCGCCAATATGCCTTACACACTGAAAAACCATAAAATGACCCGTAAGGGAACCACGGATGGCAGCGGTATGATCCGTGAAGAGCACCTGACTGCAATCCCCTTACGCTTATTTCTTAGTGGACAAGAGTTGGCTGATGAGATGGAACAGCGCCCATTGAGAATAAAGCGTAACAACGAGTACGCACGCTCTAATGAGCCTATGGCCAAGATTTCAACTGTTTTTGCAGAAAGTCAAAAATCAGGCCGTCAGTATCGTTATGCAAAGATTGGTGAACTGGTTGACAAGATGCCTGTTATTAAAGGATGGAAAGAAGAAGATCCTCTTCCCAGCTACCATTTTCCGGATAGCGAACCGATGGGTCTCGAAGTCATACCCACGGCTTTCGAACACTATCGTTATGTGATTGAAGTTTGCCCATTCAGGGCATGGTCTTTATTGCTGCATCACCAAAAAGATTATTCACTGGTTAATGCTTATAATCTTTCACTGATGAGTCTATTAACTTATGCTGAGGATACTGAAAATGACTTAGGTTCAGTCACAAACTTTTTCCAAAAACAGTTGCTCGATCTGTCACGTTCACCTTATAGGATCAATGACCAGTCCTTTTCCCCAGTGGTTTATGATGTTCCATTTAGTGATCGCTATACTGAGGTCGTCTATGTTGACTCAAATAAACAAAAAGTTCCTCAGGGTCACACCCAACTTTTTTACGTGGCAAATAGGAAAGAAGTTATTGTTGGATGGCGTGGTACTGAAATGACGGAAACACAAGATCTGATGACGGACGGTACCTTCCAGCCGATAGAATTGGGCATCACACCTAAAGGCGTATCGAGTGGTTTTAGCGAAAAAGGGAAAGTTCATAAAGGTTTTTGGGATGCTTTTTATCTTATTAAACAGATCCAAGTTCCTAAAAGGAATGATGGAAAAATGGTATTTGAACATGTCATTGAATTAACAGAGAATAAGAAACTATTCGTCTGTGGTCATAGCTTGGGTGGTGCCCTCGCTTTGTTACATAGTGCCCAACTTAAATCTCATAATCCCTGCCTCTATACCTACGGTATGCCGCGTTTATTCACTCAAAGTGCAGTGCAAGAACTTACTGAAATTATTCATTATCGTCATGTTAATGAAGATGATTTTGTTCCATCTGTACCGTTTAACAAGGATATGGATAATATTGCTCTTCAAGCAGATTATAAATTTGCAGGATACGTAATCGAAGTATTTGATGTTGTGGGTACATCATTAAGTCTGGCTGGTGCTCTCGCTGCAAAAAGTGTTAAGTCGCTCAGTCGTGATAACGACCCTTTTTTACACCACGGTAAATTAGTTTACTTTTACGCTCTCCCTGATTCGGAGTCAAAACTTTATTTACTTCCAGAGTTAAATGAAAAAACCAGAAAAGAAACTAAAAAATTTATTGAAAAGCAGACCAAAGTAGAACAATACAGAGAGCAAGAAATACGTTCATTTTTTCAGGGTAACGAAAACCCTACAGGCAAGGGTGGGACAGGCCTTTTTGACCACAGCAGCACCTTATATGCTGCGTATATTGACAAGAGATTGCGAGAACTATGTGCCTTTTCACCGGATAAAAAACTGCAAAGGAAGCCGGAAGATTTATCATTTCTTGAAAGTGAACCACATTCTATTCGTGCAGTCTTTCAAAGAAAAAAAATCAGAGAATATTATTTCTTAAGAGAAATAGACACTCAATTAACAATAACGCTAGATGTGACCAGAGATGATGAAAGAGGTCCAATAGCCTTACAACGTTACTCTGAGAAACGATAAAAGGATAACAAGAGGCTAATAATGAAAATAATATTCAGATTATTAACAATATTACCACTTACCCTGTGTTTAACAGGATGTGAGTTTATATCCAATACTATTTCAAGTTACTGGCAAACTTATAACGATAAGTCTGAACCATTTTCACCGCCTAAAAAAAACCAATGGATCACTGTTGAAGGCATTGCTCCTCCAAATACTAAACCTAATTTAGATCGTATTTATTCTTCAAATAGATGTCCTGCTACTCATAATACCGCAGGTGGAACACTCTATCACCTACCCAAATACCACTGGAACAAATTTAATATTTCAGTAGACCCTGTAACAGGTTATTTTAAAGAAAAAATACCTGTTAATGGTGGAGGCTGGTGTCAATGGCGGATTGATAATATTGAATTGGCCCTTGAGTATACTAATGTTAGCCATCTGATGAAAGATGCCGTACCACGAGGTGGGGCTGGAATAAACGTATATATCGATGGTGCAAGAAAACCTAGTGACATGAAAAAATTCAAAAACATTATTGATTATAGGCCAACTATTTATCCTGTATTAAGAAAAAGTTTTGTTACAGGCAATTCTAATCAAATAGGATTGTATGCTGGGAGCAACAAACTAATCTTTTTCGAATTAATACTCCAACCTAGCAATGAGTGGAAAATTACCTATATACCTACTTTGGATGAAACTAAGATGCCAAAGATTATTATCCCTGGAGGTGGAGAGCCATCCAGAGTTGAATATCCAGACGGTAAAGTAGATTTAGACAGTGATTCCATTGATTATTGGAAAATAAATAACACACCCTATCGGGGACGAAAATAAACATTATTTAACCAACGCATTAAACAGCAGGAACTGTGATAATAATATCGCAGTTCCTTTTAAGAAATATCATCGTAAATATCACAAAAAAGCATTTTTGATATTGGGATATTAAAAAATATCACCATGACAACGGAGAGATAAACATGGCAGGTAAAGCAGTTATTCTTTTAAATGATGCCACCGATCACGGTGGCAAGGTGATCACCGCTATTGGTGGTTATACCTATCAGGGCGTGCCGGTTGCAGGCGAAGGTGATCTGGTCACTTGCCCAAAATGCGAGGGAACCTATCCAATTATCGAAGGGAGTGAATCGTTGAAGTCGCAGGGTACGCCGATTGCACTGGAAGGAATGCAAACCGCTTGTGGCGCTAAGCTGATTGCCAGCCAGAAAGATTTTCTGGCTTAATCAAATAAAATGAATACCCGCCTTATTTTATATAAGGCGGAGAAACGCAAATGACCCACACCATCATCGCCAAAATCATAATAAATGTGAATTTAATCAATATATTAAATCAATAAATGGGGGCAACAAATCACATTTAATTATATCTCATTGATTTAACGTAAATTTCATCCACAATATGGCGATTAATTACAGGATGTACCACTAGCTGATAAAATCTTTGATCAAATTCACCCATTCTGTTGGCTTTTCAAGGTGTACCGCATGACCACTGTTAATCTCTTGGTATGTGCTGTTCTTAATATTTCTATTCACTTCATGTACCCGATAAGGCGGAATTAACGTATCACGGTTTAATCCAATCACCAGCGTCTCTTTCTCTATTTGGGTAAGATAATTTTTTATGTCTAGGGTTAATCCCAACGCAATACGTTGTTCGATCCCTTTTTCTGCCGGTTGAGCGCAGATCCGCTGTAGGGTTTCCTGCCCCAGCGAGGAGAGAAATTCTGGGCTAAAGGCATGTGACAGGCCAAAAGCCATGGCTGATGCCTTATCATTTTGTTCCAAATGCAACCACGTCTTGAATATCAATTGATGGCGAGGATCACGATTTGTCGCCCATGGTGCGGTCAATATTAATTTATTGATAAGCGTTGGGTATTTGGCTGCTACCACCGCCGCAACCACGGCGCCCAAAGAAACGCCCACTAAATCAACCGGCGTGTGACTGCTCTCTTTTATTACCGCAGCAATTTGTTCCGCCAAATGTTCAATCGTCACTGTTTCTGGTGGTAATTCAGAATTGCCACATCCGGCATAATCGGGAATGATAACGGTTCGGTCATGACTAAATGCTGTTTTAATGCCTGCAAAGCTACTGTTACCGCTGCTATTTGTGCCATGGAGGAAGACGATAGGGGTTTTATTACGCGGATCTTCGGGACATTCCTTACGGTAAGAGACAAATGAATCTTTCAATTTAATGATTTTATCGACCGGTTTCACACTGTTTTCCTCTGCGTGATCTGAATGAGGGCGTTTTTATACACCAAATCAACTGGATAACACTGTGATCTCACCTGCTTTCCGATATATTCATGTCAAGGCAGGCATTTGGGCCAGCTCTCCGGCTCACCCAAATGCACGCAAAAATATAACAATACGGTTCGTTCAGTTCTGTTCGTTAAGGTAATACACTCGTTATCAAAAACCTAAACTATCCAGCAAATCATCAACCTGTTCTTGGTTGGCAATAATGCCAGCCCCATTCTGGTTAACTTGAGGGCCGTTAAGAAGACTGTCGTTCTCTTTTTTTGCTTTAGCCATCTGGTCAGAAGGGATATTCTCCATCAATACCATAACTAACTGTTTTTCCAGTTCCTGAATGACTTCCATCATCCGTTTGATGACCTGACCGGTGAGATCCTGAAAGTCTTGCGCCATCATAATCTCAAGCAATTGGGCATTGGTAAATGCAGTGTGATCAGGCACCTGATTCAGGTAGTTTCTCGTGTCCGTTACCAATGAACGGGCATCCGTCAGCTCCAAATTTTCCGGGTTGGCAAACCACTCATCCCAACGTTGGGTCAAGGTTTTTGCTGACGCTTCCAATTCGTTCTGGCGGGGCTGGGCCACTTCAACACAGTTCAATACCCTTTCGGCCGCCTGTGCTGTCATTTGAACAACGTAATTCAATCGCTCCCTTGCATCCGGGATCGCCTCAGCCGCTTGAGCAATGGTTTGATCCAATCCCAGTTCACGTAAACTATCGCGCAGCATTCTCGTTAACTGCCCAATACGACTGATTATCTCACTGGTTGAGATCGCCTCATCTCTTGGCATGACTGGATTTACACTCATTTTGTCTCCTTAGAGCCCCAATTTTTCAAATATTTTATTGAGTTTCTCTTCCAAGATGGCCGCCGTAAACGGTTTCACAACATAACCGCTGGCACCGGCCTGTGCTGCGGCAATAATGTTCTCTTTTTTCGCCTCTGCCGTGACCATCAGGACAGGTAAGGCGGCCAGTTTCTCTTCACTGCGAATGGTTTTTAGCAATTCGAGGCCATCAATATTGGGCATGTTCCAGTCAGAAATAACGAAATCAAATTCAGCAGTACGAAGTTTAGCCAACGCTTCCGCCCCATCCTGTGCTTCGTCCACATTGTTAAAACCCAACTCTTTCAGTAGATTACGTACAATCCGGCGCATCGTTGAAAAGTCATCGACGACCAGAAATCTCAGATCCTTACTTGCCATAAAAACTCCTTGCAATTTCACTTATCCAGCAGCACAGCGCTGCAAAAGTTAACATCAAATACAATGATCAAATATCACGATCAAATACAACTACCAAATACAACGACTAAATACGAATCGATTGCCCCGCGCTAATTTTGGCCAGCATCGTTTTACTGATTTTTTGCAGATCCATGACTTCATCCACCGCCCCTAACTGGATCGCGGCACGTGGCATGCCAAATACCACACAACTTTTTTCGCTCTGGGCCAAGGTGTAAGCGCCTGCCTGTTTCATTTCCAGCAAACCCGCCGCACCATCATTCCCCATGCCGGTTAAAATAACGCCGACCGCATTGCGTCCGGCATATTTGGCAACGGAACGAAACAGCACATCAACCGAAGGACGATGGCGATTCACCGGCAGGGCATGGGTTATCATGATTTGATAATTGGCACCGCTGCGACACAGTTCCATATGGCGATCGCCGGGCGCGATATAGGCGTGTCCCGGCAGGACACGTTCGCCATCTTCCGCTTCTTTTACTATGATCTGACTGAGTTTATTGAGCCTTTCGGCAAAAGAGCGGGTAAAACCCGGCGGCATATGCTGGGTGATTAATAAAGCCGGGCAGGTGTTAGGCAGGGGTTGCAGCAGGTTTTTGATTGCCTCTGTTCCTCCGGTCGATGCCCCTACTGCGATGAGTTTTTCACTGGATAATAGTGGCTTGAAATTCAGTGGCGCTGTACTGACAGGTTCCGGTGCCGCCGTGCTGATTTTGGCTTGGGCGGCAGCACGAATTTTTTCGGCAATCAGTTCACTATAAGCCAACATGCCTTCACGGATACCCAGTTGTGGTTTGGTGACAAAGTCCACCGCCCCCAGTTCCAGTGCCTTCAAGGTAATTTCCGAACCTTTTGCGGTCAGGGAAGAAACCATCACGACAGGCATAGGACGTAACCGCATTAATTTTTCCAAAAAATCAATGCCATCCATGCGCGGCATCTCAACATCCAGTGTTAATACCTGTGGGTTATGTTTTTTGATTAAATCGCGGGCAACAAAGGGATCTGGCGCACAATCCACCACTTCCATATCAGGATGACTATTGATAATTTCCCGCATGATTTGACGCATCAACGCCGAATCATCCACACAAAGAACAGTTATTTTATTCATGACCCCTCCTTGCCCGGCTTAAACCGTAAACGGTTTGCCCTTGCAAGTAGAACTCTCGGCTGATTTGAGTGACGTTTTCGGAATGCCCTGCAAAGAGCAAACCATCCGGTTTTAAGAAACTGACAAAACGGCGCAAGATCCTTTCCTGTGTCTTTTTGTCAAAATAAATCATGACATTACGGCAGAATATTGCATCAAATTTGCCCTCAAGTGCCCAATCCGCATCCAGTAAGTTCAAATGCTGAAAACTGACCAATTCAGCCAGTAAAGGGCGAATTCGTGCATATCCTTCAAAGAGACCCACGCCTTTAAAAAAATATTTTTTCTTTTGATTTTCATTCAGATACTGTAATTCTTCCAGCCGGTAAACACCTTGTCTGGCTTTTTCCAGAACACTGGTGTCAATATCGCTGCCAATGATTTTTATCCGATTTGACCGGTGCCCCAGCGCATCACACAAGGTCATGGCAATAGAATATGGCTCCTCCCCCGTTGAAGCCGCAGCGCTCCAAACGCGGTATGTTCCGCCATTTTTCCGGCTGGCATGTGCTGCCAGAATGGGAAAATGGTGGGCTTCCCTGAAAAATGCCGTGAGATTGGTGGTCAATGAATTAATGAAAAGTTCCCACTCTTGACTGTGACTGTCTTGTTCCAGAATTGACAGATATTGACCAAAATCGTTCAGTCCCAATACACGAAGCCGTCTGACTAAACGGTTGTATACCATCTCACGCTTATTTTTTGCCAGTACGATGCCAGCCCGTTGATAGATAAACTGGCAGATGCGCTCAAATTGCGCATCCGACAAAGCATGCCGCTGAAGCATAAAGTTCAGCAGTGCGTTAGCATCAGTATCTGAAGCTATTGAATTGGATTTCATCTGACCTCAGCGTACTTGGCTTACAACATACTCATCAGTCATGTTTGATGCAGCCGATGATGGATGATCGTACTCATCTTCCACATCTTTAGGCAGTTCAAACTGGGCAACGGTTTTCACCAGCATGTCCGCCTTGTCTTCCAGGGCAGAAGCGGCTGCTGCGGATTGTTCCACCAATGCCGCATTTTGCTGCGTGACTTGATCCATTTGGCTGACGGCTTGGGCAACCTGATGAATGCCACGGCTCTGCTCATCCGAAGCGGCAGCAATTTCCGCCATTAAATCAGTCACCTGATTGACCGATCTCACCAGTTCATCCATCGTCTGCCCCGCATTATTCACCAGCTCTGAACCTTGGTTGACACGTTGGACCGATTCATCGATTAAGGTTTTAATTTCTTTTGCGGCTTCCGCACTGCGCTGTGCCAAGTCACGGACTTCACCGGCGACCACAGAGAACCCACGCCCCTGCTCACCGGCGCGTGCCGCTTCAACGGCCGCATTTAGGGCCAGGATATTGGTCTGGAAGGCAATACCATCAATAACACTGATAATGGCACCGATTTTCTTCGAACTTCTGGCGATTTCGTCCATCGTTACCACCACACTGGTGGTCAGTTCGCCGCCTTTTGAAGCGGTCTGGGAAGCGGATACCGCCAGTTCGCTGGCTTGTCGCGCATTTTCGGCATTCTGTTTAACGGTAACGGTCAATTCTTCCATACTGGCAGCCGTTTCTTCCAGGGATGCGGCCTGTTGTTCTGTCCGTGAAGATAAATCGGTATTGCCTTGGCTAATTTCTTGAATACCAGAATACATCTGGTTGGTGTTTTCACGCACCGCCGCAATGGACTTGATGAGTGATGCCTGCATGTCGCGCAGTTTGCGGAAAATATCACCGATTTCATCATCGGTGGTGACAGCAACTTCTTTATCCAAACGTCCTTGTGCAACATCCTGGAAACACGCTCTCATATTCGAAAACGGCCTGAGCAGGTTACGTTTCAGCCACCAATGAGCCGCTCCTGAAACAACAAATACCATCAAGACAGCGCCAAAGAACATGGCAATGGCGATTTTGTAGTAAAACTCCCCTTCCGAAACGGCTGAACTAATGTTAGCGCCGAGGTACTGCATATAGTTGTTATAGGCAATTTCCATCTTACGCTGGTAATCTTCGGTAGGTTGATCAAGGAAAGCCTGAAAATTGCCTTCATAGAGATACGTTTTCAGTTCTTTTAATGCGTTGATATATTCTTGGTAAGCGTGTTCTACCGCAGCGAATAAAGTTACGCCATGATCCGTTTTTTCCACCCGGGGTAATGCACTTAATTTGGCAAAGTTCCGCTCTGCTTCATTCAAGGCGCTTTTCAGTAACGCCTCCATTTCATCTATCTGCGTTTGTGGCTGCCCCACTTTATTGGCAATTGCGATTTTGTTCAGCGTATTACGTGTTTGCAACAATGCCGCCCAACTCAAGCCAAGGGTATCTCTGCGTTGAGTGCCCAGATCAATTCTCTCGATATATGACTGGTCGGTATGAATTATTCCCAGAGACAACCCACTCGAAATAATTTGCATAACACAAAACATCATCAGTAACAGATACAAACTGGTTGATATGCGAAGCTTGCCTAACATGTAATCACCTCGTTTAACGGCTGCATGATGCAGCCGGAGTTATCGCTATTATTTTTTAGAATGTTTCCCAATTAGAGGGATCTTCCACGTTGCTGTCTTTCTTCAGCACGGGAGAATTTTTATTAGCTGGAGGAGTCGACGATTTTATCGCCGATAAAACTTCATGTTTTCTTTTTTCAGGCTGCTTCCTTTCGGCCTGCTCCGGTAACTGGAACAACGCAACGGCTCTGGTCAATACCTTGGCCTGCTCTTCCAATGCCGCGGCAGCGGCAGCGGACTGCTCAACCAATGACGCATTTTGCTGGGTGACTCTATCCATTTCGGAAATAGCCACGCCAACTTGCGTGATCCCTCTGCTTTGTTCGTCAGAAGCCGATGCGATTTCCCCCATGATATCGGTCACGCGGGTCACAGAATCGACAATTTTGTGCATGGTTTCGCCGGCGCTTTCTACCTGTGTGGAGCCGGTATCAGTGCGGTTTACCGAATCTTCGATCAACGCCTTGATCTCTTTGGCGGCCTCTGCACTGCGCTGTGCCAGATTGCGCACTTCACCGGCAACCACGGCAAAACCACGGCCATGCTCACCCGCACGGGCAGCTTCCACTGCGGCATTCAGGGCAAGAATGTTGGTCTGGAAAGCAATCGCGTCAATCACACCCGTGATATCAGAGATTTTGCGAGAACTGTCGGCAATGTCATGCATGGTTTGAACGACATTCGCCACCACTTTGCCTCCCTGTCGGGCGATCTCAGAGGCGTTGTCAGCCAGGTTGCTGGCCTGGCGGGCATTGTCAGCATTCTGTTTGACTGTTGCCGTCAACTGTTCCATGCTGGCAGCCGTTTCTTCCAGAGAGGCGACTTGCTGTTCGGTACGGGAAGAGAGATCGTTGTTCCCTGCGGCAATCTCGCTGGTGCCGGTATAGATGGTTTCGGTGCTTTGATGGACACTTCTGACCGTATTGATCAACTCGTCTTGCATGTGTCTCAAGCCAACAGCTAACATGCCCATCTCATTATTACCCGATACGGTGATCGTGTGGGTCAAGTCCCCTTTTGAGAAGGCCTTGATATTGTCCAGCAATTTGTGCAATGGATCGATCAACGCCTTACGCAGGCCAATCCAACTGATGATCATGACCACAACAAGCAAAGCCATCACAAAAATCAGCGAAACAATGATGTTGCTGTAAGCGTCGTCAGCTTCCTGTGATACCTGATCATAAAACTTGGCGCTCTGGGAGAGATAAAAATTAAATTCCGTTTTAAAAGCGTTCTGGTAATCCGTTGTTTTATGGAGGAAAAACTCTTTAAACTTATCTTGTGCCAACATGCCATCTAACTCTTTAAGCACATTAAGATAGTCATGATGGGTCTGTTTTAAACGTTGCAGATGTTCTGGATCATAAAAAGACAGTTTTTCTGTCTGCTCATATTGTCCGAAGAACCGTTCAGCACGGGCAATATTCTCTCTGGCTTCTGCCAGTGCTTCATCAACTTTATAACTGCCTTCAACACCGCGATCTTTCATTATATACATGAGACCAACGCGGTTTAGGTTATTGCGGGCTTGCAGCAGGTTAACCCAGCTTTCATCCAGATGGATTTGCTGCTGTCGCATTTTATCTATTAAGTCAAAGGCATCGATATCATTCTTCAACCCCTTGAAGAACAATCCCCCGGAGATAATTTGCAAAGCACCAAATAATATGATGACTGAGATTAATCCCGTCACTATCTTCATTCGGTTAAACATGACTTCCCTTTTTTAATGAATTGCTATGCCAGTGTTATCGGCACGCTTAAAGGGAACTTTACGGGTAATTTTAAAATTTGATTTTTGACTGCTTTTTTTTGATCTAAAGCAAAAGGGCTGTTGTTTTTTATTGCAACAGCCCAAAAGCATCGATTTTAAAACATTAAGCCTTGGCGACGGAATCAACCAATGCCATTTCTTCGCTATTGAGCAGTTTTTCAATATCCACCAAAATCAGCATCCGCTCATCAATAGAACCCAGCCCCGTGAGATATTCGGTGGATAAGGTGACCGCAAATTCTGGCGCTGGACAGATCTGATCGTCTTTCAGGGACAGCACATCAGAGACACCATCAACCACAATCCCAACCACACGGTTAAGCAAATTCAGGACAATCACAACCGTGTTGTCGTTATACGTGATATTTTCTTGTGAAAATTTGATCCTCAAATCGATGATAGGGACAATCACGCCACGCAGGTTAGTGATCCCCTTGATAAAGGCAGGTGTATTCGCAATGCGGGTAACCTGGTCATAACCACGAATTTCCTGCACTTTTAATATCTCAATTCCATACTCTTCATTACCCAAGGTGAAAACCAGATATTCCTTTCCGGTCGTTTCCCCTGATAATTTATTAAATTCTTCTATGGCTGACATGATGTTACCTTTTTTAGTGTGAAATATTTTTACCCTTCACCTTTCAAGCGGCTTCTTTGTCGTGGGTATCTGTTATTTGTTATTCTCCAATTCCACTTTGCGTTCAGCCAGCTGTTCATGGTTAAGTTTCTGCAAAGCGGGAATATCAATGATGAGCGCAACGCTACCATCCCCCATAATGGTGGCCGCCGAAATACCCGGTACTTTGCGGTAATTGCTCTCAATATTTTTCACAACGACTTGATGCTGCCCCACCAGTTTATCCACCAGCAAGGCATAACGGCGCCCGGCACTTTGCACAATAACGGCAATGCCTTTCGTCGGAAAGGTGATTCCATTGGGGATATCGAAGATACGATACAGTTCAAGCAGTGGTAAATATTCTCCACGTACCTGCAAGAGCTTTTCATCTCCCGCCAACGGATAAATATCTTCCTCTTGTGGTTGCAATGAACTGACTACGGCACTCAATGGCAGGATGAAGACTTCCTTATTTACTCTGACTGACATGCCATCTAGTATTGCCAATGTTAATGGCAGCAAAATGCGAATAACAGTGCCCTTCCCTTCCTGGAAGTTAATCTGAATTTGCCCGCCCATATCCTGAATATTACGCTTGACCACATCCATACCAACACCACGGCCAGAGACATCCGTGACCACTTCGGCGGTAGAGAAACCGGGCGCAAAAATCAGCATAGCCACTTCTTCGTTGCTCATATTTTCACTAACACTCAGACCTTGAGATTGTGCTTTTGCCAAGATCTTCTCACGGTTTAAGCCAGCCCCATCATCAATGACTTCAATGCAGATATTGCCCCCTTGATGTTCGGCCGCCAGCGTCAAATTACCGGTTTCTGGTTTACCCGCCGCAAGCCGCTTTTCCGGGCTTTCAATACCATGGTCAAGACTGTTCCGTACCAGATGGGTCAGCGGATCGATAATTCGTTCAATCAAACTTTTATCCAGTTCTGTCGAGCTACCAATCAGGGTTAATTCCACTTTCTTATTGAGCTTACCGGCCAAATCCCGGACCAAACGTGGATAACGGCTAAATACGTATTCCATCGGCATCATACGAATTGACATGACGGACTCTTGTAAGTCACGGGAATTACGCTGCAATTGCGCCATACAACTCAGCAATTCACTGTGTTTTGTCGGTTCCAGACCATTACAGTGCTGAGCCAGCATAGATTGGGTGATGACCAATTCGCCCACTAAATTGATGAGCTGATCAACCTTTTCAACGGCAACACGGATACTGGATGATTCCGCACGTTGGCGCGGAGATCCCGCAGCTGGACGTGGCGCCGGACGGCCAACTTCATGGGCATCTGTTTTTTTCGTGGCATCAGGCGGCTGTGGGTAATTTGCCGTAAGCGTATTTGCTGCGGTGGTAACCGCTGCCGCCGTATCTTTGGCTGCATTGCTGGCTGCCGTGCCATTTTCTGCTGGCGCAGATTTTACCGCATCACTTTTTGTTACAGCATCTTGTTGCGTTTCAGTCTCCGCATCTGCCGACTGAGATTCATTAGTGGGTAAAAAAGTGATTTGCTCAGGTTCAATCACAAAACATAATACCGCCGTAATATCGTCTTCTGTCGCCGAGGTGATCAAAGAGGCTTCAAGGCTGTTTGTCGTCTGTTCTACATCATAAATCTCACCAAGATGCCCCAATTCATCCTTCATTAAACTCACTTCACGCTCTTTCAATCCAGATAAATGAACACGGATATGTCCATGATTGGATTTGTTTGCCTGAGCCTGTTTCTCTTCTGGCTGATGTTCTGTGGAATGAGTTGATGCTACCGCCGGCTTTTCCTCAATTTCGTCTACAGTGTCTTCCGTGCCAGATTCAGCCTGAATGGCTGGGGTTGCTGCAAAAAATGCTTCTTCCTGCTGCTCTTGCTGTAGCTCTAATGCAAGCTGACGCAGTGTCTCGCAGATATAATTGAATGTATCTTCATCCGGCTCCTGAGAACTTTTATAGGCATCCAATTGTTGCTGCATAATATCTTTCGCTTCTAAAAACAGGTTGATAATGTCAATGGTCAGACGTATTTCGTCACGTCTGGCACTATCGAGCAGATTTTCTAAAACATGCGTGGTCTGTTGCAGTTTGGTAAAACCAAAAGTCGCAGCGCCCCCTTTAATAGAGTGGGCGCTGCGAAATATTGCATTTAGCTGTTCATGATCAGGTTCATCGGCATTGAGCAGCAATAGATGCTGCTCCATGTCCGCCAATAGTTCATCTGCTTCATCAAAGAAAGTCTGATAAAACGCGGTAATATCCATCGTTACTTACTCTGTCATCTTATTATCACTTGACGGTTCAACTGATAGCTGTTCCGATTCTATGATTTCATGTTTTATGATCACATGGGATTGTTTGGTGGATTGCTGAACAGTCGTTTCCTCATTCGAATCCATTCTGATGACTTCTTGCATATCCATACTATTGTTAGCGGTCATGGCGTTACCGCCACTGTTTTCCTGTTCAATCCTTATTTCTGCATCTTTATTCAATACAATAATACTGATACGACGGTTAATCGGTGCATTAGGATCGATACCTTTTTGCATACTCACCGTGGCTGCCATACCCACGACTCGCAAGACTTTGATTTCATCCAACCCCCCTATCAACAATTCGCGCCTTGATGCGTTGGCACGATCTGAAGAAAGTTCCCAGTTACTGTAACCTCGCTGACCGTTGGCGTACTGTAAATTATCGGTATGACCAGAAAGGCTAATTTTATTTGGAATATCGTTTAAGATTGGCGCAATTGCCCGCAGAATATCGCTCATGTGGTTTTCGACCTTTGAGCTGCCAATCATGAACATCGGGCGATTTTCCCGATCGATAATCTGAATGCGTAAACCTTCATCCATCATGTCAATCAATAGATGAGGACGCAGCTCTTTAAGGCGAGGATCGGTAATAATCAATTGGTCAAGCTGCTGGCGCAACCGATTTAAGCGACGAGTTTCTTCTTTATTTTTAATGAGATCGGATTGACGGGAAACTTCCCCATCCTGTTGAATAACATCCTCCCCTCCTCCTGGGATCGGATTGGTGCTATCGCTGCTTTTCTCTCCCTTATTGATCGCTACCTGTAAAGGAGTACGGAAATATTCTGCGATACTGGTTAATTCCTGTGGACTGGCTATCGATATCAGCCACATAACCAGAAAGAATGCCATCATGGCAGTCATAAAATCCGCGTAAGCAATCTTCCATGATCCGTTGGCGTGGTTTGGATCATGTTTTTTACGCTTTTTTATTCTGACGACAGAAACATTATTCGCTCTCATAATTATTCTTCAACTTCTTGTTGTACAGGAGATTTAACCCGACGAACATGCTCTTCCAGTTCTGTGAATGAAGGGCGATCAGTGAGGAATAATGTTTTACGACCGAACTCAACAGCAATTTGTGGTGCATAACCATGCAAGCTGGAAAGCAGTGTCACTTTGATACATTGCATCATTTTGATCTGCTCGCTACTGCGCTGACGAAGGAGGGTTGCCAGAGGAGAAATAAAACCATAAGACAATAAGATCCCAAGGAATGTTCCCACCATCGCATGGGCAATCAAGGCGCCCAATTCGCCTGCCGGACGATCCGCCGATGCCAGTGCATGAACGACGCCCATGACTGCCGCAACAATCCCGAATGCTGGCAGCGAATCCCCGACCATTGCCAAGCTCGTTGCCGGCACTTCATTTTCTTGTTCGAAAGTCTCGATTTCTTCATCCATCAAGGCTTCAATTTCATGAGGATTCATGTTACCGCCGATAATAAGGCGCATATAATCCGTGATGAAATCCATCAAATGCTGATCTTTCAACAGGCGAGGATATTGGGTGAAAATATCGCTTTGGTGTGGATTTTCAATATCCCGTTCCAAAGCCAATAGTCCACTTTGGCGAGATTTGGACAGCAAACGGAACTGCAACGCCATAAGATCCATATACATCGCCTTATTGTATTTCGATCTGCGCAACATTTTGGGTAAAACACGCAACGTTGCCTTTATCGCCTTGCCATTATTGCCCACGATAAAAGCGCCTACGCCGGCACCTGCAATAATCAAAAATTCCGCTGGCTGATAAAGTGCGCCCAAGTGACCACCGACAAGTAAGTAGCCACCAATTACCGCACCAAAAACCACGATATATCCTAAAAGTACTAACACGCGATATCCTTTAGCTAAGTTGGTGAGCAGATGGGATTTGAACAGGGCGAATTGATAAATGAAGAAGGGTGTGATGGCAGGTTACAGCGTTTTGATCAAACCTGTAACCTGAATTTTACTTTCCCATTTAAATTCACATAGCTTGCTGAGCAAATCCATCCAGCAGTTGTGAATTAGTATCGGCAGGTTGGGAGGAAAGTTTACGTTTTTTTACTGCCCGTGAAGGGGGCTGGCAAAGACTGCAAACAAAGCTATTTACCGGCTGGTGAGCATGGGTGATAAAAGTTCCACCACAGCAGCGACATTGGGTTGGCTGTAGCATCCCGCTGTCAACAAAACGAACCAATGTCCAAGCCCTGGTTAATGCTAAAACAGGCCCTTCTTCACTATTCGGAGGACATTGCTCAAGATATAGACGATAAGCTTTGACAACAGCCTCTACACCTTCACAATGTCCACTTTTCAACAGAAAACGGTAAGCATTGTAGAACATTGACGAATGAATATTCTGTTCCCAAGTCATAAACCAATCCGTCGAAAAGGGGAGCATCCCTTTAGGCGGAGGGCTTCCCCGCAACTCTTTATACAACCGGATCAATCGGCCTCTGCTTAGTTGGGTTTCACTTTCAAGCATCTGCAATCGTGCGCCTAAAGTGATGAGTTCCATTGCCAGTTGAATATCTTTCGCTTCCTGAACAATACTTTTTTCAACCATCTTTACGCTCTTTTCTTGATTGAAGTGTCATCCTGGGCGGATAACTGCCGAAAAAGATGAGTAGACAGTAGGATACCTGTATGAATTTGTTGCAGATCGTCCACTCGCGATTCCTTAGTTAACTGCTGTACAGTTTCGTGGTCTTCAAACCGAAAATGGCAAATCAGTTGGTTTGTTTCAGCTAATTTTACTAACTGAGGCAATGTCAGCTCGGCCAACGTATCAGCCATCGATTCACTAATACCTAAACGGAACATCGCAGATGCTTTCTCATGGTTAATTAGCCGTTGCGCTAAAAGCAAATACGATAAATTTATGTCATAAATATGTTTGAGCAATTCAGCCGTACTCATTTCTATATATCCCGTCCGATTACATGAAAAAATCAAATTAAGTGATCAAAGAATCACTCACGACAAAATTACCAGTAGCATGAGATTCAATAATCTCCGACATAACTGAAATATACATCTTTAGCCAGAGCAGTAACTGTCCTTTGTATTACTCTTGGGATCGCCCAATTTCTAAAATATTTCGGTAATGGGTTGTGAAAGTATTATTGCGTCATCTGGGTAATGCACTTGCCACAATTGATTAAGAATATTCTTAATGCTAATTAACTTTACTCCTGAATCATCAACTTATACAACGGAGAATAGATGTCATTTTAAATACTATGTGATCCCGATCACAAAACTAGTCCTTTTTATTATGATTCTAGCTCATTAACTATTCAAGCAATAAAAAACAGGAAATAGTCTACAATTAATAAGTTAAATTATTTAAATAAAAATATTAGGGAGCGTTTTTTGTTTTACACGATCTATTAAACTTACAAATCCAAAATAACGATAAAAAATCTTTCCTTTAGTTAAATTAGCAATATTCTAATAAAATTTGCTTCTTGATAATGTAGGTAGGTACTCATCTTCCACTATAACTTGATTTAGATCATAGTCATGCCAAATTTATTAATTATATGTGAATACTAGTTATTAAAAAGCTATCAGTCTGATCATTTTTAGTTTATGATCGTATTATTTTCACACAAAAGAAAAAGAACCCTCACCCCTGCTCTGAGCACAAACATCATACAGATCACAAAAATAAGATAAAATACAGTATGATATTGAAATAAAAAAACATCTGTATCTTTACTCGCCTGTAAACACAACCAGCAAGGCTTTGCTAACTAAACAAAATTCAATCTACTCTACGATCCGTCAAGGATATTTCTCACCGCCATAATCAATAAATTTACCTAAACCAAACAAACACATACATAGCCGATTTGTGACATAAATTTAACTAAATTCCCTTTGCTGATTATTTCCTCCCATTGGCTAGCATATACACACAAAAAATAAGAAAAATTAATCAATTAATTTTATACTTACAACAAGAATGATAAGAATGACAAATGTTTTATAGGCTTTTCAAAACAGGCAAATCAGTGGTCAGAATCCCATACAAGGTAGCTTGCTGACTAAAAACTAATAAGCTTATATAACAAAAAATATAAATATAAAATAATTCCCAAATGCAAATTTGGCAACAACATATTATTACATAAAACCCAATTAAAAGAAGAATAAAAAATTAGAATAAAAAGAAATAAATCCAGATGTAAAATAGATATAAAAAAGCGAATTATCCTATTTAACTTTGGAGAAAAACGGCAATAGATAGTTTAATTTGACGTTTCAAATAAAAAGAATAACAGATAAATATAACTCTATTACTTCCTTAAATTCATTTACATTATGATAGGCAACTCATGTTTAAAGAATAACGTCAAGACCTATTCTAAATATCTGTAGAAAGTTCGTTATGATGAGAGTGACGATGGCATCTATTCTGTATGGATTATTCTCTTAATCCATACAGAATAAGATATCAATTAATGAGAATTATTTACAACCATCCACCAAATCGGCGAATGTAAAACCGCTTCATCATTTGGGCAACGATACAGTAGCTTATTAATGTCCCAATTAGCCACGGAAAATATTCCCACGGTAGAGGTTGTAACCCAATTAGGGTACCAAATGCGGAGAAGGGAATGTAAACACCGAGTACCATTATTATAAGTGTCGTTAATAAAACAGGGAGTGCTGCCGTACTTTGTACAAAAGGAATTTTTTGTGTGCGCAACATATGTACAACTAAAGTCTGTGATAGTAACCCCTCCACAAACCACCCCGATTGAAATAATACTTGATGTTCTATGCTGTTAGCCGCAAATACATACCACATCACAGCATAAGTCGTGATATCAAAGATAGACGAAGTAGGACCAATCCAGAGCATAAAGCGCCCTATATTCTTCGCATCCCATTTACGAGGCTTTTTCAGAAACGCCTTATCCATTTTGTCCCAAGGCAAAGACAGTTGTGAAATATCGTACATTAGGTTTTGTACAAGCAAATGAATGGCTAACATAGGTAAAAATGGAATAAATGCACTGGCAACCAACACAGAAAATACATTTCCAAAATTGGAACTGGCAGTCATATTTAAATACTTGATGATATTCCCAAACGTTTCCCTTCCCTTAATGACTCCCTCTTCTAATACCATCAAATTCTTCTCAAGCAGAATGATATCTGCTGACTCTTTTGCGATATCCGTGCCGGTATCAACTGAAATTCCAACATCGGCATCCCGTAATGCGGGTGCATCATTTATTCCATCACCAAGAAAGCCAACAGTGTGTCCATTATTTTGCAATGATTTTAAAATGCGTGATTTTTGCAGAGGGGTTAACTTACAAAAGACTGACCTTAGTTCCACTTCTTTTGCCAGGTCTTCATCACGCATTAGTTCAATATCAGGGCCAATAAGAATATTTCCAGAATCTAAATCCACATCTCGGCAAACTTTAGCCGTCACAACAGGATTATCTCCGGTAAGTACCTTAACCGAAATGCCATTTTCCCTTAATGCCGCAATTGCCATTACGGCACTTTCTTTTGGTGGATCTAAAAACGTTAATAAACCTTGCAGCACCATCTCCTTTTCATCGGCAACAGAAAGTGGATGTTTCACTTCATCGTGACTTAACTCCCGAGTCGCTAAGATTAACACCCTGAAACCTTGTTCGTTATAACTGCTAACTAATTCCATTACATTGTTACGGTTTTCTTCAGTGAGAGGAATAATTTTCTCCTTTATCCTTATATAGGAGCAAACTGATAGCATCTCCTCTGCGGCTCCCTTACAAATCAATTGATAATTTTTAGACAAATCTTGTATGGAAATTGACAACCTGCGTCTAACAAAATCGAAAGGTAACTCATCAATTTTTCTGTAGCTGCGGAGGAAATCGAGGTCTAAATTAACGCATCCATACCTAACAATGGCTTGATCCATTAAATTTTTAGTACCGCTTTGATGGAAGCTGTTCAACCAAGCCCAGTGAAGTACAGACACATCTTCCCCGCCTTCTGTATCTAAATAGTGCTGGAGAATAATTTTATCCTGAGTCAATGTTCCTGTCTTATCCGTACATAGTACGTCCATTGCGCCAAAGTTCTGGATTGCATTGAGCCGCTTAACAATGACTTTTTTCTTTGACATAGCAATAGCCCCCTTTGCCAGATTAGAACTGACAATCATGGGCAGCATTTCAGGTGTTAAACCAACAGCAACAGCCAGTGCAAATAACGCTGCATCAAGCCAATCGCCTTTTGTGAATCCATTAATTAACAATACAATTGGCACCATAACCAACATAAAACGGATCAATAACCAGCTAACGCTATTTACGCCGCGATCAAATGCAGTTTGTGCCCGCGTTCCTACGATAGATTTTGCCAATGAGCCAAAGTAAGTTTGCTTTCCTGTCGCCACAACCACCGCCGTTGCCGTACCACTGGCCACATTGGTTCCCATTAAGCAGACATTAGTAAGCTCAAGTAACTCGGTTTCAGATACCTTATCAGGACGGGCTGTCTTAGCACTCACATGAGCCATTGCGTCATATTTTTCAACCGGGATCGCTTCCCCCGTCAAAATGGCCTGGCTGATGAATAAATCTCTGGATTCAATTAAGTACAGATCGGCTGGGATCATGTCTCCGGCAGATAAATAGATAATATCTCCCGGCACCAGATACTTGATTGGAATTTCTTTTTTCTGTGGTTTGGTCACATCAGAAGGGCGTCTAAAAACGGTTGCTGTTGTATTGACCATTGACTTTAAGGCTTCCGATGCCTTATTTGTCCGGTATTCCTGCCAAAACCGAAGTAATCCACTTAATGCAATCATTATTAAGATAATAATAACGCCAGTAAGCTCTACTTCTTCCCCATTGAGTGATGGCAACACATAATCAGTACAAAAACTGATTGCGGCTAGCAGTAGCAATACATAGATAAACGGATTGTGAAAAGCGGTAATAAGCTGCATCAGGGCATGAGGTGTTTTTTCATGTGCAACTTCATTAATTCCATACTGCCCTAAACGCGCTACGGCATTATCATCAGTTAAACCCAATGTACTGCCGTTAAGATCAGTGAGGATATGATCCAGACTCTGATTAGCCCGTTTTGCAACGACAAACTCTTTTTCCTTGAAAAACTTGGCTGATTTATTCGTGTATTTCTCAGTCATAACGCTTTCTCTATCTTCAATTTGCAATAGCCATCATCCCTTTCGGCAAGGGATAATTTCCATATAAAACGTTTATGCGTTGCCTACCTGAGAAATAAAATTACTCCATAGGCAACACCTCATTCAGTGTGGGGGATGGGGGGACATCGTCCATATTGACTCCTTATCGATATAAAATTACGAAATTAGCAATAATAAAATATTCTAAGCAGGCAGTTCTGCTGCAATTTTCCAATTAACCGAACTCACGCTTTTTTCCAAACTTACCCGACAAACAATCGATTCAATTTCTTTTTGATCCGCAGGCGTTGCCAATACTTCCGCACAAACCTCAAGCCTGCCAGGTTGAATGGCATCTGCACTGCTCAATGACTGCAACCTAACACCTAATCCATTGAGGGCTTGTAAAATCAAAGTCCTTACCAATATTTCATCATCGATGTCGCAAATAATATGGATCTTATAGCGCTGTTCTAAATCTAAGGCTTGCTGGTGAGGCTGAGTGTTAATTCGTTGTGCAATTTCCCTCAATAAAATGTTCGCACAGAGAATAATCGCGGTAGCAATACCTGCCGCCCAATATTGCCCTATACCACATAACTCCCCTATTCCCGCTGAGCACCATAATGTTGCTGCCGTATTTAAACCACGAATACTCATTCCCTGACGCATGATCACACCTGCGCCCAGAAAACCAACTCCAGAGATAATTTGTGCTGCAATACGATCAGGATTTCCCTCAGAAGTACTTATTGCAGTAATCATGAAAAGTGCTGCACCTGTTGAGACCAAGGCGTTGGTTCTCAATCCCGCCATACGTTGACGCCATTGACGTTCAGCACCAATCAAGGCGCCTAAACACAGTGCGGATAGTAAATGCATTGCAATAGATGTTAACAACATGGCATTCTCCATAACATCAAATGGATAAAGACACGCTAAGTCCCTCAAGTTATTGATTGTGAACTTGATTGATTAGTGCATACTTGAAACTTATTAGGTATAGAAAATCATGTACATAAAGGCTGCCTCAGTTAACTTGATTGACTGAGTTCTTATTGGCTGAGTTTTTTAATTCGTTATAAAACTACCACGCAAGAACAGCACGCAAAGAATGCCTGAAGAGATCATCTCTTCATCGTACATAGAATATTCTGGTGACGAATATTGAATTCGATTATTCGTATGTTCCCGGAGGGAATAAGGAATGAGTATATGACCACATCATGTATACCCCGATATACCTTCAGTCGATATCTCATTAAGAATCCAGCTCAGTAGATCCCTAATATGAGATAGTTTCTCTTCGGGTGGGTACAGCTCATGAAGTTAAAGTAGTACCGCCCACCATTTCAGGTAAGCAGCAAATCGAGGGATATGAACAGCTTACCAGATTATTTTTTTATTTAACCTAAAACTTTGACTGTCCAATTAATCGTTCTCCAATAGAATTTGCGGGCGAGTATAAACAGTTAAAATTAACAAGTAAAGGCTTTAATCTGGAAGATTGTTCTACAAAACAAAAACAGCTTTCTGTTTTACATACAATTGACGATTGATTTTAATTGATGGCTGATATCCCATTATTTTCACTAAGTTATTTTTTATTGACTAAATAAATGAACTTGGAAAATGTTAAGACCGATACGATACATGAGCTAAAATTAATAAAATAACTGCATGATATAAAAAGAAAAAAAGCCCGCTACGGCATTTTACGCTAGCGAGCTTAAATAAGGCTTAAAGTAAAATTAGATAGCAGTTACGTTTGCTGCTGCTGGGCCTTTAGCACCATCTTCAATGGTGAATTCTACATTCTGGCCTTCTGCCAAAGTTTTGAAACCGTTACCTTGAATGGCAGAGAAGTGCACGAATACGTCTTTGCTACCATCAGCTGGAGTGATGAAACCAAAGCCTTTAGATTCGTTGAACCACTTCACTTGACCTTTCATTTTGTCAGACATTTGACTTTCCTATATATCAAAAAAAACTCGCCACCTCGGGCATGTGTTGGCCAGTATCAGCTATTACTTATGGAGGCACTAAGAAGGAAACGGTCAACAAAGGCTACCAAGGATAGCACTTACACATAACTCATTAACTCAAGATGTCGTACATAAAGTAGGTCTGTTAATCAGGCCAAAGGCATTAACGCATGACCGCACACGAATAGCAACCTTTTTATGTATTATCGTTTTAAAAAAAAATTCAGGCGCTCAATATTAGAACAGAACAACATAATAAAACGGTGTTTTTATAATTTTATTTGATTTGTTCAACTTTTTGTCTTGACACAAATACCGATATTGCTCGCCTGACAATAACAATTTGCCAAATAAATTAAAGCAATTGCTATACAAATGTAGGTTCAGGGCATGCTAACCTTGAAAATGCCATAACTTTCAACTCGATCACGATTTTTACAGCGCTTTTACGACATTTTTTACAGCACTATTTCTACAAATGAGTCTACAAATAAGTGAGTTAGTATTATGAAAATCATAAAACAGATATTGATTCAGGATCTTGAACGAATCAATCTTAAAGAGCATCGTGATGGTAAAGTACATTTCAACAGCATTTTTATTCGCCATCATCCCTACCTATGTCTGGCGATGATCATTGCTTATGCTTTTCTTGCTATGCTCATGTGGTACGCGCCCTATTTTGGTGCGTGGTCTCTTTTTGCATTTACTCTAGCTTTTATCGCTATGGCAGCGGTCCTGCTATTCGATATCAAGCCAGTCTATCATTTCGAAGATATTGACGTACTCGATTTACGGGTATGTTATAACGGTGAATGGTTTGTCAACGAGCAAGTTTCTAAACAAGCTATCAGTAAGATACTCACTCATCCCCGAGTTCCTAATGAAATCAAAGATGACATCAAACATATCATACGGAAGAAACAAGGAATTTGTTTTTATGATGTGTTTATGCTTACTTGTTCAGAACAATCACCCTACGCTCAATCTATTAACATGGTTAATAAAAGCGCGGGAATTCAATGAAATAGTACAATGACAAATCAAGAAGCTCATATTGCAAGCAAATAGCAAGAAAAAAGAATTTTTGCGTTGACACTATTCCGGTTCATCGCTAATATTCGCCCCGTTCTCAGGAACAACCCAATTCCTCCATAGTTCAGTCGGTAGAACGGCGGACTGTTAATCCGTATGTCGCTGGTTCGAGCCCAGCTGGAGGAGCCAAATTCAAGTATCTCGCTCGCTAGTTCAGCGTGATATTAAGGTTGAGAAAGATAACTTAGCCTGAATCATTTCAAGCGGCTTCCCAATCGGGAAGCCGTTTTTTATTCTGATCTTTATCACCCTTTCTTGAAGTTCTGTAAAATCTTACTCTGGTTTACCTAATGCTCATAAAAAAGCAATAATTGTAAACTAAATAGATTTTTACCAAGATAAACAACTAATACTAAAAACTATAAAATACATAAATGTTCAGATAAATAGATATTTTTTCAGCAAAAAATATTAAAAAAACACCATTATGATGCTAACTTAATCGATCGCACTTATTTTTATTTTTTTCCCTTTACAATACCAAATCATTCACTGTATTATTCTCCCCGTTCTCAGGAACAACCCAATTCCTCCATAGTTCAGTCGGTAGAACGGCGGACTGTTAATCCGTATGTCGCTGGTTCGAGTCCAGCTGGAGGAGCCAAATTCTGGAAATCCCGATTAGCTTTGCTGGTCGGGATTTTTTCTGTCTGCAATATGTTATGTGCATCCCCCTGCTCTCATCTCTCACATTGCGGTGTTGCCGGTTAACCTACAACTGAAAATCTTATATCCAGAAGCTTTCCCGCTGCCTTTTCGACCTAAAAAACATAAGCAAGCTCAAAAACAACCCAATAAGTACATATTGCAAGCAATCAAACACTTATTGTTATTTTCTGCTTTGACAAACGTAAAAAGTGCCGTTAATATTCACCCCGTCTTGAAGGAGTTCCTCCATAGTTCAGTCGGTAGAACGGCGGACTGTTAATCCGTATGTCACTGGTTCGAGTCCAGTTGGAGGAGCCAAATATTTTGAAGAGCCTGATTCGTAAAACGAATCAGGCTTTTTGCTTTCCGGCCTGCTGTTTTCTCATCTCATCTTTTCTGTTTTGTGTCTTTCTTCTTTTTAACGTCGCCATTTTTCAGGGATTTCTCTGCCAAAAAACACATAACGCACAGATTCTCAGCAATCAAACAGTTATTGCTATTTTCTGCTTTGACAAACGTAAAAAGTGCCGTTAATATTCACCCCGTCTTGAAGGAGTTCCTCCATAGTTCAGTCGGTAGAACGGCGGACTGTTAATCCGTATGTCGCTGGTTCGAGTCCAGCTGGAGGAGCCAAATTCAATTCACCCTCGTGTTGTTACTTCTATTTTTTCCTTTTTTTGATACGATAATTTCCTCTGAATACCCTAGTTCCAGATAAACTTAAAATTCTGATTTGCCAAGATTGGAACAATATTATCATTCAATAATAGCTATTTAACTATTTTCGCTTTATCATCCTCCTCCGGCTTAAGGATTGCTGAGTCAGCATCCACCATTTTTCACCTATATTCTGGAGCCGGTTCCATGACCACTGAATCATACACAATTAAAATCCGCCGCCCTGACGACTGGCATGTCCATTTCCGTGATGGTGATATGCTAAAGACCATTGTGCCCCATACCAGCCGTTTTTTTGGCCGTGCAATCGTCATGCCCAACCTTGTTCCCCCAGTGACAGATATTGCCAGCGCCAGAGCTTACAAGGAGCGAATAATCGCTGCTATTCCGTCAGATCATCACTTCCAACCTCTTATGACTTGCTACCTGACCGACTCAACAGCCAGCGACCAAATTGAGACGGGTTATCAAGACGGGATCTTCACTGCCTGTAAACTTTATCCGGCCAATGCAACAACGAATTCCAGTCATGGCATTTCAGATATTAAAAAGATCTACCCATTATTGGAGACTATGGAAAAAATAGGCATGCCTTTACTGGTCCACGGGGAAGTCACTGCCTCTCATATCGATATTTTTGACCGTGAAGCGCGTTTTATTGAACAGGTAATGGAACCATTGCGTCAGCAGTTCCCTGAATTAAAAGTCGTTTTTGAGCATATTACCACCAAAGAAGCCGCTGAATATGTTCTTGAAGGCAATGATAAATTAGGCGCGACACTGACACCACAGCATTTGATGTTCAATCGCAACCATATGCTGGTTGGTGGTATTCGTCCCCATCTTTATTGCTTACCCGTGCTAAAACGCAATATTCATCAGGAAGCACTCCGGGCAGCAGTTGCCAGCGGCTGTAACCGCTTTTTCTTAGGCACAGATTCCGCTCCTCATGTATTGCACCGCAAAGAATCTTCTTGTGGTTGCGCAGGCGTTTTTAATGCTCCAACCGCACTGGCGGCCTACGCCACTGTGTTTGAAGAAATGGGTGCAATGGAATATTTCGAGTCCTTCTGTTCCCTAAATGGCCCTGCATTTTACGGCTTGCCAATGAATGATGGCTTTATCGAGCTCACCCGTAAACCAACGCCAGTGGTTGAATATGTTGAATACGGTAACGAAAAGTTAATTCCATTCCTTGCTGGGGAAGATGCAGGATGGGACGTAAGGGTATGTGAGTAATTTTATCACAACCACCTGTGCGGAAATTGTTCTCTGTTTCCGCACACTTCCGGCCTAACGCGCCCTATCGGCTATAATGCAAAAATCCTGCTATTTTCACTTCTTAGATTGCCAAAAAGGTTTATACTGCTAAGGGCTCATCTTAGATGAGCTCTTCTGCTCTTAGTCAATTATATCAATAATGATTCTGCTGTCTGATTAGGAGGTTATATGGGAAAAGAAAATGAAATAATTCAAACTCATCCTGTTGTAGGCTGGGATATCAGCACTGTCGATGCCTATGACGCCATGATGATACGCCTTCATTACTCATCCACCCAAGATCAAACCACAGAAAATGTCAGTGTTGACAAAACGTTATGGTTAACAACAGGTGTAGCGAAACAACTTATCCTCATTCTACAAGCCGGGATTGAAAAAATAGAAGCCTCGGAATACAGTCAACTCGATCATATTAAACATTAGCAATAAGGTTTAGACACGCCTAACCCATTCGGACACTCAATATATTGAGTGTCCCAAATGAATAACCGAACATATATTAACCAATAAAATTATCCATATGGTTTATTATTCTTCATAATATTGTATTATACGCCTGCGCTCACCCGCATAATGCTTAACTATTAAGCTAATCATTTAAATATAACCATAGTAGAACAAGGATGTTCAAATAATGAAACTATTAATCATTGATGAATGCCACTATACACGCTTAGGAATTATTGAATCCCTGAAAGAAAATACCTCTATCCTTTCTTTGGGAACGGCCTCAATACGTGAGGCTATAAATATTTTACCTGTATTCTCCCCAGATGTCATTTTGGCGAATTTGACCACTTATGGTTACTACAGTGAATATTGTGAACAACTGAAATTATTAATTTCTTCAGTTTTAGATGCTCGTACCTATATTTATATAGATAAAGCATATCCCACCAAGAACCAACCTATCTAGTTGACAAACAAGGATTTTATTTTAACAAAAAAAGATATGACAATATTACTTGAACGCCTAAAAGAAATGGCTTCATATGACATTCAACATTATTTCTCTAATTTTAGTACGCATAGTTCTATTTTTAGTTATCAGGAAGATCGCATCATCTATTATTGGATGTTAGAAATGGATACCCATAAAATCGCCAAGATCTTGAAAATCAGCAATAGTACAGTTTATTCTCACAAAAGGCATATTATAGAAAAAATGGGCGTTTCTAACAAAATAGAGTTACTTTTTATTTACAATATCTTTAAGTATTTCTGTTAACGCATTTGAATTACGGGAACCTCTAAAAACTTTTCACAGCTACCAAATTGAGGAAAATAGAGACACAATACATCCCTCCCTCCCTCCCTACAAGGTAGCGCCGTCATGATACCGCTCGTTCTGCTTTAAAAAAAGATAAGCTGGCAGCCGAATACCATCGTCGAAAAATTGATGAATTAGGCGATCCACTGCTTGTCCTTGATAAGTATGTTGATTTCTCGGCACTGGCTGACACGGTAGACCGGGTCGCGCCACGGATTATTTCTCCCAAAGGCGGACGCCCGCCATTCCCGACTGAGGTGATGGTTCGCATCATTATCCTGAAACATTTCCATAATCTTTCC